>NZ_BAAALT010000098.1:0-29708 GCF_039528515.1 Luedemannella flava | reverse complement strand
CGGCCCTGTGCGGGCGGCACCCGCGGCGGACCGTTGCGCCCGCCCGCCGGCTCGTGCCGGCCGTCGGCCTGGTTGCCGCCGCTGTCGCGGCCGCTCGCGGCCCGACTGCTGGTGCGGCCGCCGCCGGAATCGGGTCGGGCCGAGGCCGACCACATGTCGTTCAACTGGCCTCGCGGCGTCATCAGCCCGTCACCGAGCCCGGTGCCCGCGTTCGCATGCTCTGTAGTCACAAAGTTACCGACCATCTCGAATCCGCTCACCGCCGTTCCTCCGTCCGTCCGTCGTGCTCCGCTGGCGCGGCGATGTCCGGCGATGACCGATGCTCGCCACAGGGGTGTTCAGGCGGTGCAATAACGGGCACTACGGGCCTCCTCGGGGTGAGGGGTTCGACTAGCCCCAAAACGGGCGACCCCGACTTCAGCAGCATAAGGGCCAAACGTCACCGGTGTGCGGGGAGTCCGTTACAGAGGCCAGAAGTATTTCCTGGGGCGCTTGTCCGGTGTCGCACACTGTGTGCGACGGGGCGCCCGGTCGAGTGACGCCAACGCGACACGACACGCCGTGAAGACACGCTCAACACGCCGTGATGTATCCGGGCCGTGCGAGGTCAGGGCGGGTAGATCAGGGCACCCTGGGCGGTATGGGTGTCACTGTGCCAGACTCAGCCTCCGTGCCGGATGACATCCACAACCTCGCCGACACCGTCCGTCGGGCCGCCCTGGCGGACCCCGCGGCCCGGGCCCTCATCGCCGGATCCCAGGTGCTCACCTGGGGTGACCTGGACGCGCGGGTCGACGCCGTCGCCGCCGGGCTGAGAGCGCTCGACCAACCCGGCGACCCCGCGCGCGTGGCGGTCGTCGCGCCCAACGTCCCCGAGTACGCGGTGGCGTACTTCGCGGTCCTGCGGGCCGGGCTCGTCGCCGTGCCGGTCAACCCCGGCTACACGCCGCGCGAGCTGGCCCACGTGCTCGGCGACTCGGGCGCGAGCGTCGTCATCGGCACCGCCGCCGCGCTGGCCGCGATCGCCACCGTGCGCGCCCAGCTGCCCGCGCTGCGCCACGCGTACTCCCTGGACGGCGGCGCGGACGGGCGGCCCTTCGCGGACCTGTCGGCCACGCGGACCGGGGATGTCCCCGCGCGCGGTGGCGAGGACCTCGCGGTGCTCCTCTATACCTCCGGGACGGCCGGGGCGCCGAAGGGCGCCATGCTCAGCCACCGGGCGCTCATCGCCAACCACCGGCAGCTCGCCGAGGTGCGGCCCACGGTCGTGGGTGCCGGCGACGTCGTGCTGCTCGCCCTGCCGCTGTTCCACGCGTACGGGCTGAACGCCGGCCTCGGCGCGGTGGCCTGGCACGGGGCGACCGGGGTGCTCGCGGACGGGGCCGACCCGGCCGGGATCCTCGCCCTGATCGCCCAACATCAGGTGACCGTGGTCGCGGCGGTGCCGCAGCTGTACCACGCCTGGTCGATGCGGCCCGAGCTGGCCGGGTCCGTGGGCTCGACGCGGGTCCTGGTCAGCGGCGCCGCGCCGCTGGACCCCGTCACCCAGCGGCGCGTCGCCAGCCTCACCGGACGCCGGGTGCACCAGGGGTACGGCCTGACCGAGACCGCCCCGGTGGTCACCACCGACCTGGCCAGTCCCGTGCCGAAGGCCGGCTCGATCGGGCGGCCGGTTCCCGGCGTCGAGGTGCGCCTCGTGGGCGGGGACGGCACCACGATCGTCCGGCTCAACGCGGGCGGCCTCGTGGGGGCCGCCCCGTTCGACGAGGACGCCGAGGACGTGTTCCCCGGCACGGCCGGCAGCGACCCTGGTGAGGTCGTGGTCCGCGGGGACAACCTGTTCAGCGGGTACTGGCCCGACGCCCACGGCGGCCCGGACGCGGACGGCTGGTGGCGCACGGGCGACGTGGCCTACGCCGACGGCGACGGCGACCTGTTCCTCGTCGACCGGCTCGGCGAGATGATCATCGTGAGCGGGTTCAACGTGTACCCGCACGAGGTCGAGATGGTGATCGTCGGCTGTCCCGGCGTCATCGAGGCGGCCGTCGTAGGGGAGCCGCACCCGGAGACCGGCGAGGCCGTGCGGGCGTACGCCGTCCTGGCGCCCGGGTCGCGGGCCTCGGTGGCCGACGTCGCGGCGCACTGCGAGCTGAACCTCGCCCGCTACAAGCGGCCCCGGGTCATCGAGATCGTCGGCGAGCTGCCGCACTCCGCGACCGGCAAGGTCCGCAAGTCGATGCTGGGCAGCGCCACGTGAGCCGGCTGGTCCTGCTCACCCGCCCCGGCTGTCACCTCTGTGACGTGGCGAAGGAGGCCATGGCCCGGGTGAGCGAGGCCACCGGCGAGCCGTGGGACGAGGTCGACGTGGAGACGGACCTGGAGCTGGAGACGGAGTACGGCGACCGGCTGCCCGTGATCCTGCTCGACGGGCGCGAGCACGGCTACTGGCGCGTCGAGGAGGAGCGCCTCCTGCGTGATTTACGCCGTGGCGGGTCAGCCCGCTGACCAGCTAGCCTGCTGCGGATGAGTGAGCGCAGCGAACGAACCATCAACGCAGTCTCAACTCATGGCGCCCGCTCGCGAAGCGGGTCGACGCCATGAGTAAGCACCTCGTGTGGGACTGGAACGGCACCCTGCTGGATGACCTTTCCCTGGTCGTCGAGGCCACGAACGCGTCGCTGGCCACCGCCAACGGCCCGGCCGTCACCGCCGACGAGCACCGGCGCGACTTCCGCCGCCCGATCAGCGACTACTACGCCTTCGTCCTGGGCCGGCCCGTGGACGACGACGAGTTCGTGCTGCTCGACGCGGCGTTCCACGCGGCGTACAACGCGCGGCTGGCGAGCTGCCTGCTCGCCGCCGACGCGCTCGCCGCGATGGACACCTGGGCGGGCCCGCAGTCGCTGCTGTCCATGTGGTTCCACGTCGACCTCGTGCCGACCGTCGAGCGGTACGGCCTGACCAGCCGGTTCGCCCGCGTCGACGGGCTGCGCGCCACGATCGGCGGCGGCCCGAAGGCGCCCCACCTCGCGGCCCACCTGGCGGCGCTGGGCGTCAGCGGCGCCGACTGCGTGCTGATCGGCGACTCCGTCGACGACGCGCTCGCCGCCGAGGCCGTCGGGGCAAAGATCATCCTGTACGCCGGCGGCTTCACCGATCTCGACCGGCTCCAGGCCGTCGGAGTCCCCGTGGCGCACAGTCTGGCCGAGGCCGTCGCGCTCGCCGCCTGACGCCGCTCAAGTGGCGCCGGCGGGTGTCAGTGGCTAGGTTCGGCCAGGTGCGTACCCGCCCCCGGCGCGTCGTCGGTCTCCTGCTGTCCGCCCTGACCGTGCTGCCCGTCGCGGCGTGCGCCACCGGCCGCGACGGCATCGTGGCGGCCGGCCTCGACCCCGATCCGACCGCGACCCGGGCGCTGGACGACCGGGGGGCCGCGCCGCCCGTCCCGGAGCCGGGGCCCACGACCAGGGCCGCCCCGGCCGCCAGGTACGTCTTCCCGGTCGACGGCAAGGTCGGCTACGCGAAGGACAAGCACCACGACTACCCGGCCGCGGACATCATCGCCGCCTGTGGGTTGACCGTGCGCGCGGTCACCGACGGGGTGGTGCTCGAGGTCAACCGGGTCGACCGGTACGACCGTAAGACGAACAAGGGCGGCGACCGGGGCGGGCTGTTCGTATCCGTGCTCGGCGACGACGGCGTGCGCTACTACGGCTCGCACTATTCGGAGATCACCAAGGGCCTGACGGCCGGGGACCGGGTGCGCGCCGGCGCGGTGCTGGGCAGGATCGGCCGTACCGGCGACGCCGGCGCCTGCCACCTCCACTTCGGACTCTCGCCTGTGTGCGCCCGTACGGCGGACTGGTGGGTGCGGCGGGGTGTGATCTGGCCCGCCCGGTACCTCGACGCGTGGCGCAGGGGCGAGTCCCGCTCCCCGGGAGCCGCGATCGAAAAGTGGCGGAAATCGCACGGCTGCCCGGCGAAGGCGCCGGCCGGGGCATAGCGTGCCGATAAATACCGGTCTGACCTATTTGCGTGGCTAGTTAGGCATGATCGCGTTCGGAGCAATAATGGACCGAGCGCCCACCCGCGCTTAGCCGCTAGCCGAGGAATGGGGGTTCTGCCGCGGGGGCATCTCTCGGGTTCGCGCGGACCGTGGGTGGGTGCCCACCGGGTCACCCGGTGTATCAAGATCGCGATTTGTGCACGGCTTCACAAGCGCCTACGCTGTGACAGCGGCGAACACCGCTAGCACAGTCAGTGACGGCTAGGTGTCCGGGGTCGCCGCAGAGTCCGCCCTTTGGCACGGAGCATGATGACCCACCACCGCAACGGTAACCAGCCCGGGACGTCGGTCCGGCGGTCCACCATGCCCGACTTTCCGGATCTGCCGGAAGCCACCGTCGCCCGCCTCCCCGAGTACCTGCGTGCGCTGCACCACCTCGCCGAGGCCGGCCACGAGACGATCTCCAGCGAGGGCCTGGCCGCCGCCGCCGGCGTGAACTCCGCCAAGCTCCGCAAGGACCTCTCGCACCTCGGCTCCTACGGCACCCGCGGCGTCGGGTACGACATCGAGCTGCTCATCGAGCAGATCCAGTCCGTCCTCGGGCTCACCGCGAACCGGGCCGTCGCCCTGGTCGGCGTCGGTAACCTCGGTCACGCCCTCGCCGGCTACGCCGGCTTCGGGACCCGGGGCTTCCGTATCGCGGCGCTGCTCGACGCGGACACCCGCCGGGTCGGCGAAGAGATCAACAACATCGCGGTACGCCACATCGACGAGCTCGAAGCGGTCGTCGCCGAGCACGCGATCGCCATCGCCGTGATCGCGACCCCGGTGCACGCCGCGCAGGAGGTCGCCGACCGGCTCGTCGCCGCCGGCGTCACCAGCATCCTCAACTTCGCGCCCTGCGTGCTCACCGTGCCCGACAACGTCGACGTGCGAAAGGTGGACCTCGCCATCGAGCTGCAGATCCTCTCCTTCCACGAGCACCGCAAGGCGGCGTCGGCCAACGGCCGCGCCGCCCTGGAGGTCGCGCCCACGGTCACGACCGCCAAGGTCGCGGCCGCGAAGCTGCCCAGCGCGAAGAAAGCCACCTCCCCGGCCACCATCCGGGCGGTGATCACGCCGTGACGCTGCTGGTTGTGGGCGTGTCCCACCACACGGCGCCCGTCGCCCTGCTCGAACGCCTCTCCGTGGCGTCGGCCGACGCCGACGGTCTGCTCGGCGCCCTGGCCGCCCAGTCGCACGTCGACGAGGCCGTCCTGCTGTCCACCTGCAACCGCGTCGAGGTGTACGCCGGGGTCAGCGCGTTCCACGGGGCGCTCGCCGAGATCGGCTCCGTGCTCGCGGCGCGCGCCGGCGTCGATGTCGCCGACCTGGTGCCCTACCTCTACGTGCGCTACGACGCCGACGCCGTGCGGCACGCCTTCCGGGTCGCCGGCGGGCTCGACAGCATGGTGGTCGGCGAGGCCCAGATCCTCGGCCAGCTCCGCGAGGCGTACGGCCGGGCCGGCGACGCCGAGACCGTCGGGCGGCTGCTGCACGAGCTGATGCAGCAGGCGCTGCGCGTCGGCAAGCGGGTGCACGCCGAGACCGGCATCGACCGGGCCGGGCAGAGCGTCGTCACCGCGGCCCTCGGGCTCGGCGCCGGCGAGGTCGCCGGGCGGCCGGCGCTGGTCGTGGGCGCCGGCGCGATGGGCTCCCTGGCCCTGGCGACGCTGTCGCGGGCGCAGGCCGGCCCGCTGTACGTGGCGAACCGGGGCGCCGACCGCGCGGCCCGGGCCGCCGAGCTGCACGGCGCGACGGTCGTTGACTACGCGGACCTGGTCACGGCCCTCGCGGACGTCGACATCGTGGTGAGCGCCACCGCGTCCGTCGACCACGTACTCACCAGGGATCTGGTGTCGTCCGCGCTCGTGGGACGCGACCGGCCGCTGGTCATCCTCGACCTGGCCGTGCCGCGCGACGTCGGGCCCGGCGTCGGCGACCTGCCCGGCGTCGTCCTCGTGGACCTCGCCCGGTTGGGTGACGCGCTGCACGAGTCCGAGACCGGCGCCACCGACCGGGCGGACGCCGAGGAGATCGTCGCCGGCGAGGTCGAGGCGTACCTGTCCTGGCTGCGCGGCGCGAACGTGGCGCCGACCGTGGCCGCGCTGCGCGCCCGCGCCGACGAGGTCGTCACCAACGAGCTGCGCCGGCTCGCCCAGCGCCGCCCCGACCTGTCCGAGGAGCAGCGCGGCGAGGTCGCGCACACCGTGCACCGCGTCGTGCAGCGGCTGCTGCACTCGCCGACCGTGCGCGCCCGGCAGCTCGCGGCGACGGCCGACGGCGACCAGTACGTGGCGGTGCTGCGGGAGCTGTTCGACCTGGACGTGACCGGCGGGGACGCCGGGGACGTGGAGCGCGCCGTGGGCGTGGAACTTCTCGCGGAAGGTGGCGCGCGATGACCCTGCGACTCGGCACCCGGGGCAGCACGCTGGCCATGGCCCAGTCCCGGACGGTGGCCGACGCCCTCACGGCGGCGACCGGCGAGGCCGTCGAGGTCGTCGAGATCGTGACGGCCGGGGACCGGTCGGACGCCCCGATCCCGCAGCTCGGCGTCGGGGTGTTCGTCTCCGCGCTGCGCGACGCGCTCGTCGCCAAGGAGATCGACTTCGCGGTCCACTCGTACAAGGACCTGCCCAGCGCGCCCGCCGACGGGCTCACCATCGCGGCCGTGCCGCTGCGCGAGGACCCGCGCGACGCGCTGATCACCCGCGACGGGCGCCAGCTCGCCGAGCTCGGCCCGGGCACCCGCATCGGCACCGGCGCCGCGCGCCGGATCGCCCAGCTGCGCGGCCTCGGCCGCGGGCTGGAGTGCCTGCCCGTGCGCGGCAACGTCGACACCCGGCTGCGCAAGCTCGCCGACGGGGAGTACGACGCGCTCGTCCTCGCGACCGCCGGCCTGCGCCGCATCGGCCGCGCCGACGAGATCACCGAGGTGCTCGACCCGATGCTCATGCTGCCGGCCCCGGCGCAGGGCGCGCTGGCGATCGAGTGCCGCACCGACGCCGTGCTCGCCGGCGTCCCGACCGTGGAGCTGCTCAGCACGCTCGACGACGAGCACACCCGGGCCGCGGTCGTCGCGGAACGGGCGCTGCTCGCCACTCTGGAGGCCGGCTGCAGCGCACCGGTCGCCGCGTTCGCCGTCGTGGCCGAGGCCGAGGACGGCGAGTACGAGATCTATTTGCGCGGAGGCGTGTTCAGCCCGGATGGCTCCGTCGCCATCCGGTTGTCCGCCACCGGAACGCTCACCGACGCCGCGGCGGTCGGGCGGCGGCTCGCCGCCGACCTGCTCGCCGAGGGCGCCGACATTGCACTGGGAGTGCCCGCATGACCCGCACCCGTAAGACCGTTGGCCGCATCAGCTTCGTCGGGGCCGGCCCCGGCGACCCCGGCCTGCTCACCCGTCGCGCGTACGAGGCGCTGACGGGCGCCCATCACATCGTGTACGACCGCTCCGTGCCCGACGCGCTGCTCGACGTGCTGCGCGCCGAGCAGGCGGACACCGACGCCGACGGTGATCCGCGCGAGGAGACGCAGTTCAGCCCCGCCGAGGGAGTGCCGGGTGACGTGGCGAAGGTCCTGCTCTCCGCGGCCCGCTCGGGCCTGCGGGCGGTGCACCTGGTCGCGGGCGACCCGACCGAGCACGACTCCGTCGTCAAGGAGGTGCAGGCCGTGGCCCGCACCGCCGTGCCGTTCGACGTGATCCCCGGCGTCGGCCGGGCCGCGGGCGTCGCGACCTACGCGGGCGTCGCGCTCACCGGCGTGCGCACCACCGTGGACGTCGAGGACGTGCACACGCTCGACTTCGACGCGCTCGCCGCGGCGGCGCCGCGCGTCCTGGCCGTGGCGGCCGACGCCGGCGACCTCGCGACGATCCGCGACGGGCTGCTCGCCGCGGGCCTCGACGGCACCGCGCCGGTGTCCGTGACCGGCGACGGGACGGGCGAGTCGCAGTACACCACCACGTCGACGGTCGACAGCTTCGTCGCCGCCGCGCTGGGCTTCTCCGGCCGCGTCGTGCTGGGCTTCGGCCCGGGCATGGCGCACCGTGACAAGCTCGGCTGGTGGGAGAACCGCCCGCTGTACGGCTGGAAGGTCCTGGTGCCGCGCACCAAGGAGCAGGCCGGGGCGATGAGCGACCTGCTGCGCGCCTACGGTGCCGTGCCCTGCGAGGTGCCGACGATCGCGGTCGAGCCGCCCCGTACGCCCGCCCAGATGGAGCGGGCCATCAAGGGCCTCGTCGACGGCCGGTACGCCTGGACGATCTTCACCTCGGTCAACGCGGTCCGCGCCGTCTGGGAGAAGTTCGCCGAGCACGGCCTCGACGCCCGCCACTTCGGCGGCGTGAAGATCGCCTGCATCGGCGAGGCGACCGCCGACGCGGTGCGCGCCTTCGGCATCCAGCCCGAGCTGGTGCCGCTGGGCGAGCAGACCAGCGAGGGTCTGCTGGCCGAGTTCTCGCCGCACGACGAGATCCTCGACCCGGTGGGCCGGGTGCTGCTGCCCCGCGCCGACATCGCGACCGAGACCCTGGCGGCCGGGCTCACCGAGCGCGGCTGGGAGGTCGACGACGTGACGGCGTACCGGACGGTGCGCGCGGCCCCGCCGCCCGCCGAGATCCGCGACGCCATCAAGAGCGGCGGCTTCGACGCGGTGCTGTTCACGTCGTCCTCGACGGTGCGCAACCTGGTCGGCATCGCCGGCAAGCCGCACCAGCGCACGGTCGTGGCCGTCATCGGCCCGAAGACGTCGGACACCGCCGTGGAGTTCGGCCTGCGCGTCGACGTGCAGCCCGCACATTCCAGCGTGCCGGACCTGGTCGAGGCGCTCGCCGCCTACGCCATGGACCTGCGCGAGAAACTTGCCGCCATGCCCGCGAAGCAGCGTCGTGGCTCGAAGGTGCAGGGCCCGACGGCGCTTCGCTTCCGCTGAGGGAGACCTTATGACGTACCCCGATGTCCGGCCCCGGAGGCTGCGCCAGACCGCGGCCCTGCGCCGCGCGGTGGCCCAGACCCGGGTCCACCCGGCCGACCTCGTGCTGCCTCTCTTCGTGAAGGAGGGGCTGACCGAGCCGCAGCCGATCGCGTCGATGCCGGGCGTCGTGCAGCACTCGCGCGAGTCGCTGCGCAAGGTCGCGGCGGAGGCGGTCGCGGCCGGCATCGGCGGCGTCATGCTGTTCGGGGTCCCGGCGGAGCGTGACGCGACGGGTTCCGCCGGCACGGACCCCGACGGCATCCTCAACGTCGCGATCCGCGACGTGATCGCCGAGGTCGGCGACAGCACCGTCGTCATGGCCGACCTGTGCCTGGACGAGTTCACCTCGCACGGGCACTGCGGCGTGCTCACCCCCGACGGCGCGGTCGACAACGACGCCACCCTGGACCGCTACACCGCGTTGGCGCTGGCCCAGGCCGGCGCCGGCGCCCACGTCCTCGGCCTGTCCGGCATGATGGACGGCCAGGTCGGCGCGGTCCGCCGCGCCCTCGACGCCGCCGGCCACACCGATACGGTCATCCTGGCGTACGCGGCGAAGTACGCCTCGGCGTTCTTCGGCCCCTTCCGCGACGCGGTGGAGTCGGCGCTGACCGGCGACCGCAAGGCCTACCAGCAGGACCCGGCCAACGCCCGCGAGGCGCTGCGCGAGGTCGCCCTGGACGTCGCCGAGGGCGCGGACATCGTCATGGTCAAGCCGGCCCTGCCCTACCTGGACATCGTCGCGTCGGTCGCGGCGTCGGTGGACGTCCCGGTCGCCGCCTACCAGGTCAGCGGCGAGTACGCGATGGTCGAGGCCGCCGCCGCCAACGGCTGGCTGGACCGCGACCGCACCATCGTCGAGACCCTCACGTCGATCCGCCGCGCCGGCGCCCAGATGATCCTCACCTACTGGGCCCTCGACGCCGTCCCCCTGCTGAACGACTAGCTGGCGAGGCGGCGGGCGACCGGAAGCTCTGCCGTCGCCTCCAGGTCGACGGCCGCCAGCCGGTCGAGCTGGTGCAACAGGTCCGGATGGTCCACGGCGAGCGCCACGGTCGTCGCCTCCGCGAGCGTCATCGCGGCGCCCTCGCCGTACGCGGCGTCGAAGGCGGCGTCGCCCATCGCCGTGCGGACGGCGCCCTCGTGGCGCAGCCCGAACCGACCCAGCATGTCCGTCGACGTGCGCAGCTGGGCGCGCGCCCCCTGGGCCGCGCCGAACAGTTTCGCGGCCGTGGCCAGCTCGCCGCCCAGCGCGCAACGCACCGCCATCGCCGACAGCGCCTCGCACACCCCGCCGTGGAAGCCGTGCGTCATCCGCGACCGCAGCGCCACGACCAGGTGGTCGTGCGCCGCCACCAGGTCGCTGCGGGACAGCGCGACCAGGCCCAGCATCAGGTCGATGGTGCGGTTGGCCCGCTCCGTCGGGTCGGCGTTCGCCGCGCCCCGCGCCTGACCCAACTCCGTCGCGGCCTCGGCCAACGCGCCGCGCCGCCACAACAGGTGCGCCAGCGTGAACGTGGCCGGCAGCGCCTCCGCGTCCGCGTGCCGGGCCCGCGCCCAGTCGAGCACGTCGCGGCACGCGCGCTCCGCCTCGTCCTCCCGGCCCAGCGCGACCAGCGCCTCGCCCCGGCTCGCGCTGGCCCGGGCGATCAGCGACGCCTTGCCCGTGCGCCAGGCGAACTCCTCCGCCTGCACGAGCAGGCGCAGTTGCTCACCCGGCTGCCCGTCGAGGCCGGCGTAGCGCGCGTAGCCGTGGTAGGCCACGGCGAGCTCCCCGTCGGGGATCTCCTCGCCGGCCGTGACCGAGCGCTCGAACAGCCGGTACAGCCAGATGCGGCCCTCGCGGGCCAGGCCGCGCTCGCGCCACCACTCGCCCAGCGCGACGGCCACGCGCAGCCCGTCGCGGCAGCGGCCCTCCTGCACGCACCAGTGCAGCGCCGCGCGCGCCTCGGCGGCCAGCGCGTCGAACGGGTACGTCGACAGGGTGCGCGGCCGGCCGTCCGAGCCCGTCCGGACCCGGCCCAGCGCGTGCTGCACCCAGCCCAGGTGCTTGTCCCGCGCGGCCGCCTCCTGACCGTCGCCGGCCAGCTCGCGCAGCGCGAAGGCGCGGATCGGGTCGAGCAGCCGGTACGTCGGCAGGCCGCTCGCGGCCTGCGGGTCGGTGACCATGAGCGACTTGTCGACGAGGATCGTGAGCAGCGGCAGCGCCTCCGGCCCGGCGATCCACTCGACCGTGCCCAGGTCCATCGGGCTCGCGAACACGGCGAGCTGGCGCAGCAGGGCGGCGGCCGGCCCGGGCAGCGTCCGGTACGACCAGTCGAACGTGGCGCGGAGCGTGGCGTGCCGGTTGGCCCGGACGCCGGGTGTGTCACCAACGCCGGCGACGTCGTCCACCGCGCCGGGCAGCGCCACCGCGTCCAGGGTGGCGAGCATGTCGTCGAGACGGTCGGCGAGCTGGCCGGCGGAGAGCAGGCGCAGCCGTGCGGCGGCCAGCTCCAGGGCCAGCGGCAGGCCGTCGAGACGCTGCGCGACCCGGTGCAGGTGGGTCAGCTCGTCGGTGCGGGCGAGCCGGCCGCCACGGGCGGCCGCCGCGCGCTCCAGCAGCAGGGCCACGGCGTCCGGGGTGCCCTCGGCGCCCGCGGTGCCCAGCGGCGGGATGCGCCACACCAGCTCGCCCGGCACAGCCAGCGGCTCGCGGCTCGTGGCGAGCACCTGCACGCCCGTACCGGCGGCGAGCAGCCGGGTGGCCACCGCCCCCACGGCCGGCAGGTGGGCCTCGCAGGTGTCGAGGACCAGCATGATCGAACGGGTCGCCGCGTACTCGGCGAGGGTGTCCAGGACGGGGCGGCCGGGCTCGGGACGCACACCCACCGCCTCGGCCACGGCGACCGGGACGAGGTGCGCGTCGCCGACCGTGGCCAGGTCGACGAACCACACCCCGTCGGCGAACGCCGGCACCATCTCCTTGGCGAGCTCCAGGGCCAGCCGCGTCTTTCCCGCGCCGCCCGTACCCACGAGGTTCACCAACCGGTGACCGCGCAGCAGACCGCGCAGCTCGGCCTGCTCCTGGGCGCGGCCCACGAACGTCGACGACGGGGTGGGCAGGTTGTGCGGGGTGGCGGCCTGGGTGCGGGGACGGGGAAAGTCGAGCTCCAGGCCGGGCGCCGTGAGCTGGAGCAGGCGCTCCTGCCCGTCGAAGCCGCGCAACTGGTAGAGGCCGAGGTCGATCAGCCCCAGGTCGGAGCCGGCGACGAGGCGCGCGGTGGCGCTGGAGCACAGCACCTGGTTGCCGTGCGCGGCGGCGGCTACGCGGGCGGCCCGGTGCACCTCGGGGCTCGCGTACTCCCCGCCGTGCGGCTCCGCGTAGCCGGAGTGCAGGCCCATGCGGACCTTGGGGCGCAGCGGCTTCCAGTCATGCGCGGCGAGCGCCCGCTGGGCCTCGGCGCAGGCGCGCAGCGCGGCCGACGCGTCGGCGAAGACCACGAAGAGGGAGTCACCCTCGGTGAACAGCTCGACACCGCCCTCGGCGCCGAAGGCATGCCGGAGTATCCGCCGGTGCTCCGCGAGCACCGGCCGGTAGTCCGCCCCCAGCAGCTGGGCGAGCCGGGTGGATCCCTCAATATCGGTAAAGAGGAACGTCACCAGCCCGCTCGGCAGGTCAGGCCTCGCCGGCACGCATGAACCTCCGCCCCCTTGGAAGTCGGCACAATCCTGCCCCACCCAAGGACCACGGCACATCGTCCCTATGGTCGGCTCCGGCGGCACACAAGGTCGCTACCAGCCCAGACACGCAGCCAAGTACACGACACACGTGACCGCGATCATCGACGCCATTTCTGCCGAGTCAGCGATACTAAGAAGCGTGGCGGACGGTGGGGAGGACCGGGCGGCTCCGGAGACGACGTCTGAGCGGATGTCGCCCGTAACGGACGGCGGCCCGCCGACAGCCGATATGCCCCTTGTTGAAGCACCTGATGATGATATGCAGGAGACGTCGGTCATCGGCGGACCGGCACTCCAGACGGCGGCAAGTTCGCGTTCGACCGCGACCGTGCCCACCCTCCCCCGGCCCAGCACGCCCGTGCCGGCGGCGCCCCGGCCGGCCGCCCCGGCCGCGCACCGCCGCGCCCGGGTCTGGACCCAGGTCGCGCTGCTCGTCGCGCTGCTCGCTGTGGCGCTGGTCGTCGGGGCGTACATCGTGCCGCCCGGTGGCCTGCGGTCCGGCGGCGCCACCGCGACCACCGTGGCGGCCGCGACCACCCCGCCCACCGCTACGCCCATGGACACCGCCGCCTACGCCACGGACCGGCCCGCTGACGCCCTGGAGGGCTGGGCGGCCCGGGTCGCCGCCGTCGTGGACATCCCCGTGCCCGCCCTGCAGGCCTACGGCTACGCCCAGGTGTTCATGGCGAACGTCGACCCGCGGTGCCAGCTCAACTGGACGACGCTCGCCGGCATCGGTCAGGTCGAGTCCTCGCACGGACGCGCGGGCGGGGCGGTCCTGCTGCCGGACGGCCGGTCCAACCCGGCGATCGTCGGACCTCTGCTCGACGGCAAGGCGGGACGACGCCTGGTCAAGGACACCGACGCCGGCGCCTACGACGGCGACTCCCGGTTCGACCGCGCGATGGGTCCGTTGCGTCTGATGCCGACACTCTGGCGGGGAAACGCGATCGACGCGAACGGCGACGGCATCGTCGATCCGTACAACATCTTCGACTCCACGCTCGCGCTGGCCAGGTCGCTGTGTGCCGGAGAAGAAGATCTACGGGTACGGGCGGACTGGAACAAGGCGATCGGCCGCTACCACAGCGGCGTGTCGTACGCGCGCGCGATTTTTGAGACCGCGGATGACTACGGGCAACGAACACAGAGCATTAGGTAAGCGCAGAGAGCGACAAACCCTCACTAATGGGTGCCGCGGCATTGTCCTTCCGTCAACAAACCGTCAAGCTAGGCGGGTGAGGTTACGCGAGTGGGATCCGGGCCTGGCTCCGGAGGCCGAGCTGCGGCTCTGGCTGGACGCGTACAACGAAGCCCTCACCGCAGATCTACCCCACGATCCACTGTGGGGCATGACCTCGCTGCGCGGCTACCTTTCGGTCACCATGCCCGGCCAGCGACGGTTCAGCTGGATCGTCGAGGAGGACGACACCGGGGGCGGCACCGCGCCCCTGCTCGGGGTGGGCACGCTCCTGCTGCTCGAGGGCATGGGCGTCATCGAGATCGTGGTGGTGCCGAAGGCGCGCCGCCAGGGGGTGGGGCGCACGCTGCTCGCGGCCGCCGCCCGCCGGGCGTTGCGGGAGGGCATCCGCCAGCTGGGCGTCGAGGTGATCGGCGGCACCACGGCGGTCGACTTCTACGAGCAGCACGGCTTCCGTTGGGCCTACGTGGAGATGCGCAGCCTGCTCGACCTGCGCACGGTCGACTGGGATCACCTGCGCGACATGGCCGACGGCGTGGTCACGGGCTACTACGTGGAGTACCACCAGGGCGGCCTGCCCGAGTCGATCCTGAACGCGTACGCGGAGGCCAAGGAGCAGCGGCGGCTGACCCCGCCCGGCGACCTTGAGCTGCGTCCGAGTTCCTACAGCGCCGACCGGCTCCGGAGCAGCATCGCGACGTTGCGCGCCCGCGGCCTGCACCCGCACATCGTGCTGGCGGTGCACGAGTCCACGGGCTGGGTCGCGGGCCTCACCGAGGTCGTCGTGCCGGCGCAGCACCCGACCCGGGCGGACCAGTACGACACGATCGTGCGCCCGGAGTTCAACGGACTCGGCCTGGGCCGCGCGCTGAAGGCCCGCATGCTGCTGGAGCTGCGCGACGCCGAGCCTCAGCTCCGCGAGGTCCAGACCTGGCACGCCACGGAGAACGAGCAGCTCCAGCAGGTCAACGACGAGCTCGGCTTCCGCGCCGACCACGAATGGCGTGAGTACGACGCCGATGCGGACGAGCTGACAAAGCTCCTCAGCGACGTCCCTACCTAGAGCTACGTCCAGCTGCCGGGTTTCGGGGGCTCCGGCAGGCCGAGGTGCTTCTTGGGCCGGGCCCACCATTCGGCGCGCTCGCGCGCGGCGTCACGCTCGGCCCGGTTGCGGCGGAACGTCTCGGGTGGTCGAGCCATGCCGTAGATGTCACCCCACCACTCGCCCTCCTCGGGATCGAGAATCGTGTCGAGATGGGACGGGTACCGCCGGACGGCTGCGTCGCGCACGTCGTCGCTTTCGCCCATGGGCCTGACCAGCCGCCCGGCGTCGTCGATGACCACCAGCGTGAGCCCGGCCGCGGCGAGCATGCGCTGGAACAGGCTGAGACTCGGCATGATCCGACCGGCTTCGACCTTGCCCACGGTCGCCGGCGCGACGTTGGCGAGCCGGGCGAGCTGCCGTTGACTCAGGTCGGCGAGCCGCCGCCCCCGCCTGACGAGCCCCGCCACGGGGTAGTCGCCGAGCTTCGGCAACGCCTTGAGCAGTTCTTCATCGCCGAGCCCACGCCACGGCCCGAACTGAGGAACGGTGCTCCATTTCGCCATGCCCCCACTCTGCGCGCGGCGAGCCGGCCCGGGCACCCCGGACCGCAAGCCTGTGGACAAGCGGCCGCTATGATGACGACACAGGGTGACGGTCACGGCGCGTGATGGACTCACCCGGATCAACCCAACCTCCCCACCGACTTTGCTCTGCTTCCCCATAGGAAGCACCGAAAAAGTCCTACTAAAGACGATGGAATCGGGTGCAAGAACAACTTCAGTCGTCACTCAGAGTGCCTGATTCCTATAGGGAAGCAGAGCAAAGTCAGTGTGAGGGTATGGCGCCTCGGGCGGAGTCGTCACCCACAGCAATCAAGCGACCGGAGTTATCCACAGGCGCGACAAACGCAACGGGCGCCGCCGGCGGCCGCAACCGCCGGGCTGGCGCCCGCCCGTACCCGATGAGGTTCTAGAGGATCGTCCACGTGTCGCCCGAGCCGAGCAGGGAGGCGAGCTCCGCGTTCGGGTCGGTGACCTTGGCCGTGGCGGTGCTGACCTGCTCGCGGACGATGTCGTCGTAGGAGCTGCGCTGTACCGAGCGGAATACGCCGATCGGGGTGTGCCGCAGGTCCGCGCCGGGCAGGCGGGACAGCGCGAACGCGTACGCCGGCTCGGGCACCGAGGAGTTGTGCACCACGATGTCGGCCGGGTCGACGCTGGCGGTCTCGCGGACCTCCAGGCCGAAGCCGCCCGGCGGGTGCACGACGCACCACTCGCCCTGCGCCCCGAACGTGATCGGCTGCCCGTGTTCCAGGCGGATGACCGCCTCATCCCGGGTCTCCGGCTCCTTGAGCAGGTCGAACGCGCCATCGTTGAAGATGTTGCAGTTCTGGTAGATCTCGACGAAGGCCGAGCCCTTGTGCTCCGCGGCCTCGCGCAGCACCGACTGCAGATGCTTCCGATCAGAATCGATGGTACGGGCGACGAAGCTCGCCTCCGCGCCGAGCGCCAGGGAGATCGGGTTGAACGGCGAGTCGGCCGAGCCGGTCGGCGTCGACTTCGTGATCTTGCCGATCTCGCTCGTCGGCGAGTACTGCCCCTTGGTCAGGCCGTAGATCCGGTTGTTGAACAGCAGGATCTTCAGGTTCACGTTGCGGCGCAGCGCGTGGATCAGGTGGTTGCCGCCAATGGACAGCGCGTCGCCGTCGCCCGTGACGACCCAGGTCTGCAGGTCGGGGCGCGACACGGACAGGCCCGTCGCGATCGCCGGCGCCCGGCCGTGGATCGAGTGCAGGCCGTACGTGTTCATGTAGTACGGGAAGCGCGACGAGCAGCCGATGCCGGAGACGAAGACGATGTTCTCGCGGGGGATGCCCAGCTCCGGCATGAAGCTCTGCACCGCCGCGAGGATCGCGTAGTCACCGCAGCCCGGGCACCAGCGGACCTCCTGGTCGGACTTGAAGTCCTTGGCGGTGAGCTTCAGGGCAACCGGTTCAGCCATTCTTCACCACGTCCTCGAGCATGGTCTCCAGCTCGGCGGCCGTGAACGGCAGGCCGCGGACCTGGTTGTACGCGATCGCGTCGACCAGGAACCGCCCCCGGATCAGGTGGGCGAGCTGGCCGAGGTTCATCTCCGGGATGACGACCTTGTCGTACCGGCGCAGCACGTCGGCCGTGTTGGCCGGCAGCGGATTCAGGTAGGTCAGGTGCGCCTGGGCGACCGGCAGCCCGCGCTGGCGCAGCGCCCGGCACGCGGCCCCGATCGGGCCGAACGTCGAGCCCCAGCCGAGCACCAGCACGGTCGCCGTGCCGTCCGGGTCCTCGACCTCCAGGTCGGGCACCGTGATGCCGTCGATGCGGGCGGCCCGGGTGCGGACCATGAGGTCGTGGTTGGCCGGGTCGTACGAGATGTCACCGGTCTTGTCGGCCTTCTCCAGGCCGCCGATGCGGTGCTCCAGGCCGGGCGTGCCGGGGACCGCCCACGGGCGGGCCAGCGTCTGCGGATCCCGCAGGTACGGCAAAAATGTCGTGCCGTCGGGGCCGTTGGGCTCGGTGGCGAAATCGACGCTGAGGTCGGGCAGCTCGGACACCTCGGGCAGCAGCCACGGCTCCGAGCCGTTCGCGATGTACCCGTCCGACAGCAGCAGCACCGGCGTGCGGTAGGTCAGCGCGATGCGCGCCGCCTCGATGGCCGTGTAGAAGCAGTCGGCGGGCGACCGGGCCGCGAGGACCGCGACGGGCGCCTCGCCGTGCCGGCCGTGCAGCGCCATGTTCAGGTCGGCCTGCTCGGTCTTGGTCGGCATGCCCGTACTCGGGCCGGCCCGCTGCACGTCGACGATCACCAGCGGCAGCTCCAACGCGACGCCGAGTGAGATCGTCTCGGATTTGAGCGCGACGCCGGGGCCGCTCGTCGTGGTCACGCCGAGCGCGCCACCGTACGAGGCGCCGAGCGCGGCGCCCACGGCGGCGATCTCGTCCTCGGCCTGCACCGTGGTCACGCCGAACTTCTTGTGCTTGCTCAGCTCGTGCAGGATGTCCGAGGCGGGCGTGATCGGGTAGGCACCCAGGAAAACGGGAAGTTTCGATCGCACCCCGGCGGCCACGAGGCCCAACGCCAGGGCCGTGTTGCCGGTGATGTTCCGGTACGTCCCCGGGGGCATCTTCGCCGGCTTCACCTCGTACCGGACGCCGAAGTCCTCGGTCGTCTCGCCGAAGTTCCAGCCTGCCTTGAACGCGGCGATGTTCGCGGCGGCCAGCTCGGGCCGGGCGGCGAACTTGCGCTGCAGGAAGGTCAGCGTGGACTCGTGCGGCCGCGAGTACATCCACGAGAGCAGGCCCAGCGCGAACATGTTCTTGGCCCGCTCGGCGTCCTTCTTCGAGATGTCGAAGGACTCCAGGGCGCGCACCGTCATGCTGGTCAGGCCCACGGGGTGCAGCGCGTACCCGTCCAGGGAGCCGTCCTCGAGCGGGTTCGCCGCGTAGCCCACCTTCTGCAGGTTGCGCTTGGTGAACTCGTCGGTGTTGACGATGATGTCCGCGCCGCGGGGCAGCTCGGCGAGGTTCGCCTTGAGCGCCGCGGGGTTCATCGCCACCAGCACGTTGGGCGCGTCGCCCGGGGTCAGGATGTCGAAGTCCGCGAAGTGCACCTGGAAGCTGGACACGCCGGGCAGGGTCCCGGCAGGGGCGCGGATCTCAGCCGGGAAGTTCGGCAAAGTCGAGATGTCGTTGCCCAACTGGGCGGTCTCGGAGGTGAACCGGTCACCTGTGAGCTGCATACCGTCGCCGGAGTCGCCGGCGAAACGGATGACCACCCGATCCAGTTGGCGGATCTGCTTGGCCACGGTGCTGTGCCTCCTCAGGGACCCGGCGGGGGACGGCCCCGAACCCTAGTTCTCAGCTTCGAGCCTACGTCGGGCGACCTCCATCTCCATCGTCGGATACCGGCGTTGTCCCATCCCTTGGTGTGACCCCCGGTGTGACATTGCGCTCGTCCGCCACGCGGAACCATCGACGGTGGTCCCGAGCAGCACCCCGAAGGCCAGCCCGACGACGCCCGCCGCGATCTGGGCCGGGGTCGGGGAGAGGCCCGTGGGTACGAGGACGACTCCGATCACCACCGACATTACGGGCAGTGCGCGCAGCGTGCGCGGGCGGTCCGCCCATCGGGCGGCCGCGGCCAGCGGGACCAGGCCCCAGAGCAGATACCACGGGTGTACGACGGGGCCGAGCAGCACGATCGTGAGGAGGGCCAGGCCGAGGGCGGCGACGGGGGGTGGCCGGGTCGGTGGAGGGGCGCCGCCACGCCCCCACGATCAGCGCGGCGGCGACCGTCCCCGCCACGGCCAGCCCCAGTGCCCGGAATGTCGGCACCGCCCCGGTCAGGTGACCCAGGTCGGTGGTGATCGACATCCAGTTGCGCACCACGGCCGGCGTGCCGAGCGCGCTGGTCCAGCCGTACCCACGACCGGAGGCCGCCGTGACCAGCACGGCCGTGCCGAGCGCGACGGCGCCCGTACCCAACGCGGCTTTTGTTCGTGATTGGGCGCCGGGGAGCTGCGCGGCCCAGAGCGGCACGACGAACGCCAGCGCCAGGGCGGCGGGCGCCTTGACCATCGCCGCGGTGGTGATCAGCGCGACGCCCACGACGGGCAGCCACCGCACGAGCGCGACCAGCCCGGCCACGAGCAGACCCAGCATCACGGCGTCGTTGTGCGCGCCGGCGACCAGGTGGTCAAGGACCAGAGGATTGAGTACGCCCAGCCAGAGCGCGGCGGCGGGGTCCACGCCGCAGTGTCTCGCCAGCTCGGGCACGCCCCAGGCGAGCAGCGCCACGCCGGCCAGCGCGACGGCCCGCATGCCCAGCGCGCCGAGCACCGCGTGGTCGCCGGTGACCCCGGTGACGGCCGCCGCGAGTCCGAGGAACACCGGCCCGTACGGCGCCGGGGTGTGCTGCCAGATGTCGGGCACGTTGGCGGCCAGCGGTCCGCCCAGAGTGGACGGTCCGAACCGCCCGAGGTACGCGCTGAACATGGCGAGCGCCGGGGCGGCCCGCAGTTCGCGGACGCCCGGGACGTCGCCGAAGGGGTCACGCGCCGGCAGCGCCCCTACCGCGGACGCGCCGAGGGCGAGCGCGACCGCACCGGTCGCGCCCACCAGCCGGCAGCGGCGCAGCGTCCACGGATCGCGGTCGATGGGCCGCATCAGCACCACCGCACGGTGCCAGCCTTCGATGTCCACCGGTTGTCCGCCAGGCGTCCGGAACATGAGCACCTTGTCGACATGCGCCGTACTCGTTGCTGGTGGACACTTATCGGACTATGCGTTCCAAAGGACCCCTCATCATTCTTGCGGCCGGCCTGGTGCTGGGCGCCACGATCCTGGTGACGAGCCTGCTGACCAGCCGGGCCGCCAACCGGTCCGCGTCCGCGCGCCGACGTCCACCCCCGCGAGCACCGTCGGGGCCGGCGAGGACGGCATCGGTGCCCCGGCCGGGCCCACCGGCAAGACCACGTACGCGGGCCGGACCACGACCGACAGCAAGGCCGCGATCGCCATCGTGACCAACAACGGGAAGGCCATCGCCTACCTGTGCGACGGAAAGTTCGAGTCGTGGCTGGTCGGCACCGTCGACGCGACCGGCACGGTGGTGCTGAAGAGCAAGAAGGGCGCCACGCTGACGGCCACGATCGAGGAGGGCCAGCTCGTCGGCGACGTCGACGCGGCCGGCCGGCAGTGGCACTTCGCGGTCCCGACGGTCGGCAAGCCATCCAAGCTCTACCGCGCGACCGCGCAGATCCGCGGCGCGGCGGTCGTCGCCGGCTGGATCATCCTGGCCGACGGCACGCAGGTCGGGGCGTTCAACCGCGACGGTGCGGCGGCCGAGACCGCGCCGCCCATCAACCCCGAGACCGACAACGCGAAGATCGACGGCGTTACCGTAAAGGCGAACGAGGTGGACGGCCTCGTTCTCTCCTGAAGGGCGTACGCTCGTCGACGTGGGTGACGCAGGCGCCGGGTCGTACCAGACTCTTGGGTTGTTGCTGCTCGTCGGTGTGGTCGTGTTCGTCGTCGCGATGACCGCGAACCGGCTGTTGGCCACGATCCGGCCGACCCGGGAGAAGTCCACCACCTACGAGTGCGGTCTCGACCCGGTGGGCGGCGACTGGGCGCAGGCCCAGATCCGCTACTACGTGTACGCGTACCTGTATGTGCTCTTCGCCGTCGAGGCCATCTTCCTGTTCCCCTGGGCGGTGGTGTTCGACGGGCCCGGCTTCGGCGCGGCGGTGGTCGTGGAGATGGCCATCTTCGTGGGCGTGCTGGCTTTGGGCCTGCTGTACGCGTGGCGCAAGAAGGTGCTCCGGTGGACGTGAACCTGCCCGGCGTGCTCGGCGAGCCGATCCGCTTCGTCCTCAACTGGGGCCGGCGGTACTCGCTGTGGGTGTTCAACTTCGGGCTGGCCTGCTGCGCCATCGAGTTCATCGCGACGTCGATGGGCCGGCACGACTTCATGCGCCTGGGCGTGATCCCGTTCGGCCACGGCCCGCGCCAGGCCGACCTGATGGTGGTGTCGGGCACCGTCACCGACAAGATGGCCCCCGCCATCAAGCGCCTCTACGACCAGATGCCCGAGCCGAAGTACGTCATCTCGTTCGGGGCCTGCTCCAACTGCGGCGGCCCCTACTGGGACTCGTACTCGGTGACGAAGGGCGTCGACCAGCTCATCCCCGTCGACGTGTACGTGCCCGGCTGCCCGCCGCGCCCGGAGGCGCTCCTCTACGGCATCCTCCGCCTCCAGGAGAAGATCGCCGCCGAACAGTCCGGCCTGGGCGGCGTCCGGCCCGCCCGGCCTGCCGACGCCCTCCCGCCGCCGGCCCGCACGGAGCCGACTGTCGACGCGCTCACCGCCCCGTCGGTGCGCCCGCCGTCCGCTCCGCCCGGCCGCCTCCCGGTCACCGAGCTGTCCTTCGACCGCCAGGGCGCCGGCGCCCCCTTCGGCGACGACGCGGGCTTCCCCCTCACCGAGGTCGACTACCAGCACCCCGACGCGGACCCGGACTCCAACGCGCGCTGACGGTTGTAACGCAAGGTCACGCTGCCACCCACCCCACCCACCCCCCTCCACCCACTTTGCTCTGCTTCCCTATAGGAATCAGCACGGAGCGTGATGTAGCTCCATGTAGCTATGCAATCGCTCATTGCGATTATCGCTGTTCATTGGCGGTGATTCCTATGGGGAAGCAGAGCAAAGTCGGTGGGGTTATGTTCGCGCTCGGGAGGATCATTGCGGCTTTAGCTACTGGCCGTTACCTCGCGGGCCACTACACGCCGTAAGCGTGGGTGGGCGGAGTCCGGTGCCATAGGATCGCGGCATGACGCCGGAGGAGCTGGGCGCGGCCCTGGTCGAGGCCATCGGTGAGGCGACGACGGGTGGCGCGGGCGATGAGGCCGTCGCCGCGAGCGTGTCGGGGGGCGGGCGATGGGCGCGGGCGACCGTGGACGTGCCGGTCACCGACTGGCGGGCGGCCGTCGCGACCGCGCGGGACGGGTTCGGGTGTGACTTCTTCGACTGGCTGTCGGCCGTCGACGAGGGCGACCGCGGGTTCGCGGTCGTCGCGCACCTGTGGTCGACCGAGCGCCGGCACGGCGTACTGCTCAGGACGCTGACGCCCGGGGCCGTCGACTCCATTGTGGATCTTTTTCCCGGCGCGGCCTGGCACGAGCGGGAGACGCACGAGATGTTCGGCGTCGACTTTCCCGGGCACCCGGGGCTCACGCCGCTGCTGCTGCCCGCCGAGTTCGAGGGGCACCCGCTGCGCAAGGACTTCGTGCTCGCCTCACGGGTGGCCAAGCCGTGGCCGGGGGCGAAGGAGCCGGGGGAGTCCCACGACGCCACCGTGGCGAAGCGGCAGCCCATGCGGCCGCCCGGCGTGCCCGCGCCCGGCGAGTGGGGCGGCAACTAGGCCCGCAAACGCCTGATGGCGGCGCCCCGAAGGGCGCCGCCATCAACGGCGTGTGGTGCGTCAGTCGTCCGACTTCTCGGCCTTCTCCGCCGGCTGCACCGGCAGGATCTGGGTCTCCTCGTCGGCGACGGCCGGCAGGTCGACGATGGTGGTGGTCACCTTGTCGACGGCCGTCATGTCCATGTCCGTCGCCGTGGGCTCCGGCGCGTTCACGCCGGCCGCGACGGTCGTGGCGGACACCGTGGCCAGGGCCGGCTCGAGACGACGACGGCGCGCGGCCAGGAACATCATCACGCCGGCGCCGACGAGCGCCACGCCGGTGAGGCTGATGCCCGCCACCGCGACACCGGTGATCGGCAGGCCGCCGCCGGAACCGCCGCCCGAGCCGCCGCTGCCGCCCGAGCCGATGGCCTCCTCGATGGAGACCGGCACGGTCAGGTAGATGACCTGGCCGAACCCGTCCTCACCGGCCGCGACGATCGTGTGGTCGCCGCTCATGTTGCGCGGGATGGTCACGACGGCGCGGATCTCGCCCTCGTCGTTCGACCAGGTCGTGCCCAGGACCACCGGGTCCGAGTAGATGCCGATGGTCACCGGGGTGTTCGGCGCGAAACCCTCGCCCGTGATCAGCACGCTGCCACCGGCCCGGATCGTCGTCCCGCCCGGCAGGGTCAGCGGGCCGTCCGACTCGGGCAGGGTGTCCGGCAGCGTCGGGCCCACCGGCGGGTCGACCGGCGGCTCCTCGGTCGGCGGGGTGGTCGTGGTGACCGTCGGGACCGGCGTGGTCGCCGGCGGGGGCGTCGTCACGGGCGTCGTGTCCGACGGCTGGGGGGTAGCCGTCGGCTCCGGCGTCGCGGGCGGCGACGTGACCGGGGGCTCGGTCGTCTCCGGGGCCTCCGACGTGGGCGGCGCGGTCGTGACGGGCGGCTCGCTGCTCTCCGACGGCTCCGTCGTGACGGGCCCTGCGGTCGTGACGGGCGGCTCGCTGGTCACCGGGACCTCGGAGGTCGGCGGCGCGGTGGTGACCGGGCCACGGGTGGTGACCACGGGCCGGGTCGTCACCGTCGTGCCGGTGGTGACGACCGGTCCGGCCGTGGTCGCCGGGGCGCCGGTCACGGTCACCTTGACCCACTCGGCGGCGTAGAACTCGCCGGGCGGCGCGGGCGGGTTGTCGTCACCGTCGTACCAGATGGTGAAGGAGCCGTTCTGTGTCGCGCTGAGCGAGAAGGAGAAGCCGCCGTCCGCGTTGGTCTTGGTCGTCTTGAAGGCCGGAACGTCGTCGCCGTCTCCTTCGTACCCGCTGGGGAAGAAGTAGGCGCCGATCTCGCGCCCGGGGGCTGCGGCGCCGGTGGCGGTGCGCAGGGTGCCGCTGACCGTGAACGTCGCCCCGGCCTGGACGGTCACGTCGGTCTTGTCGACCGTCAGCGTGAGCCGGTTGCAGGGCAACGAGTACAGGTAGAACGCCTCGGTCTGCGGGTTCCACGCGCTGTCGATCACCGCGCTCGCCGTGCCGTCCGGCGTACCGGTGAACTGGCCCGGGTAGAGCACGTAGAAGGCGGTGTTGCCGGGGTAGGTCTCGGCGTCGCCGAAGGCCACCGCGACCGGCACGCGGGTGGTGGTCTTCTCGCCGCCGGCGGTTTCGAGCCCGACCGTGATGGCGGACGGGACCGCCACGCCGTTCTGGCCGCCCACACCGCTGAGCTCGTAGACCCAGGCGTTGTCCCACTTGGAAAAGTCCTGGCCGACGTACTCGCTGAGGTCGTTGCACTCGAACGGGCCGTCGTGGGTTTGGGTGATCGTTGTGGGTTCAGCCGCCGCCGCGACCGGACCGGCCTGCGCGGGCATCGCCGCGCCGAGCACGACAAGGGCGCCGGTGGCGAAAGCCACGACGCCCTTCCTGAGTGTCACGAGAGTCTTCTCCTTTATCCGGGCCGTCCGCGTGCTGGTGGGGCGGACCCCGTGGCGCCGGCCCCCGTGGGCTGGCGAGCCGATCCATGATTCTGGATCGCGCGGCGTAGTGGCAAGCCCGAGGTGTGTCGGGTAGCTGAACGGCCGATGTGGATCGGCCGTACGTCTCGTTCGACTGGGGCCGGGTCCCAGGGCGACTACTGCCGTATGCTGCGCACATGCCGGTCTGGCTCGAGCTGACCATCCGCGTACTCGCCGTTGTTGTCGCCTTCCTCACGTTGCCGCTCATCGTCGGGCAGGCGGAACACAAGGTGATGGCGCACATGCAGGGCCGCCTGGGCCCGATGTACGCGGGCGCCTACCACGGCTGGGCGCAGCTCATCGCCGACGGCGTCAAGTTCGTGCAGAAGGAGAGCGTGACGCCGGCCGCCGCCGACGGGCCGGTGTTCCGGCTCGCGCCGTTCGTGGCGTTGCTGCCGTACCTGGCGGTGCTCCTGGTCATTCCGCTCGGCCCGGACGGGCTGGTCGCGCAGCCGCTCGACATCGGGCTGCTCATGGTGCTCGCGGTCGTCGGCATCGGGGTCGTGTCCGTGCTGATGGCGGCCTGGGCCTCGGCCAACAAGTACAGCCTGCTCGGCGGGGTGCGCGCGGCCGCGCAGCTGCTCGGGTACGAGCTGCCGTTCGTGCTGGCCGCCGCGAGCGTGGCGATGGCCGCCGGCACCCTGTCGCTGTCCGGCATCGTCGAGGCCTGGCAGCCCTGGTGGCTGCTGTGGCAGGCGCCCGCCGCCGTGGTGTTCTTCACCGCCGGGCTCGCCGAGATCCGTCGCCCGCCGTTCGACATGCCGATCGCCGACTCGGAGCTGGTCTTCGGCTACATGACGGAGTACACCGGGCTGCGGTTCGCGTTCTTCCTGCTCGCCGAGTACGTCGGGATCGTCGTCATCTCCGCGCTGACCGTGGTGCTGTTCCTCGGCGGGTGGAAGGGGCCGTTCGATGAAAGTCTCGGCTGGCTGTGGACGCTGCTGAAGACGTTCGCGGTCGCCTTCGTGGTCATCTGGGTCCGGGTCTCCTACCCCCGCCTGCGCGCCGACCAGCTGCAGCGGCTGTGCTGGCTGGTCCTCGTTCCGGTCGCGCTGCTGCAGCTCATCCTGACCGCCGCCGTGAAGGTGGCGATGGACTGACCGGGCGAGGGCCGGGCACGGATCAGTGACGCGGCGTTAGCGCCGGGAGCGGCGGGACAGGTCGGCGAGGGCGATCCGGATGAACCACGGCCGCTCGGTCTCGACAATGTCGGCGAAGGTGCCGGTATCCCGGTAGACCTTCGCCTCCTCGTCGAGGGCATAGGTGTGCACGACGAGCTTGGGCGCCGTCTCGACGCGCCAGTAGAACGGGATGCCCGCGCCGGCGTAGAGCGCGGGCTTGGTGATGACGTCCATGGCGACGGAGGTCGGCGAGACGATCTCGATCGCGACGACGACCTCGTCCGGCCGGAACCATCTGGCGTCCCGCTCAGCGGCGGCAGCGGTGATGACCAGGACGTCGGGGCAGAACGAGCGCCGCTCCGACAGGCGCACGTCAACCGCCTGGGTGACACCGAATGCAGGTGGACAGGCGCGGTGTAACGCCGCCACCAGCATGGCGGCAAGGAACTGGTGTGCGTCGCTGGGGGAAGGGGGGACCATCAGGACTCCATCGAGAAGCTCGCGTCGCCCGCCCGACGGATTACCGTCCTCCGGCAGGGCGTCGAGGTCGCTGGTGGTCCAGCCCTCGGACTCGCGTCGGTCTTGCATAGCGGCCGTCACTGCACCTCCTCGGCTCGGGTAATTGGTGCCATTAGTCCTTCCCCGTCGGCAGTTTAGCGCTGCGATGGGGTCCGGTGCTCGCGTGGAAACGCGGGTGGGGGCAGGATGAGTGGCATGGATGGGGTTCCGGGCTCCGGGTTGGCAAAAGGGTTGGCGGTCACCCTCAAGACGATGACCCGTCGGTCGCACACCCAGCAGTACCCGGACGTCGAGCCGGACCTGCCGCCGAGGTCGCGGGGCGTCATCGCGCTGTTCGAGGAGAACTGCACCGTCTGCATGCTCTGCGCGCGCGAGTGCCCCGACTGGTGCATCTACATCGACTCCCACAAGGAGGAGGTCGTGGTGCCCGGGGCGAGCCGGCCCCGCCAGCGCAACGTCCTCGACCGCTTCGCGATCGACTTCTCACTCTGCATGTACTGCGGGATCTGCATCGAGGCGTGCCCCTTCGACGCCCTGTACTGGACCCCCGAGTTCGAGTACGCCGAGTACGACATCCGGGACCTGCTCCACGAGAAGGACACCCTGCGGGAGTGGATGTGGACGGTGCCCGCGCCCCCCGCCCACGACCCGAACGGGGAGCCGGCCAAGGAGGAGGCGACCGCCGCCAAGAAGGCCGCGACCGCGCCCCCGGACGACGTCTCGTGACGGGCGTCGACCTGGTCATGCTGGCGCTCGGGGCGGTGACCGTGGGCGCCGGCGCGCTCGTGGTCGGCACCCGCCACGTGGTGCGGGCCGGCCTGTGGCTGGTCGTGGCGCTCGGCGCGGTCGCCGGCATCTACCTCGCGCTCGGCGCGGAGCTGGTCGCCTGGGTGCAGGTGCTGATCTACGTCGGCGCCGTCGTGGTGCTGCTGCTGTTCGCCGTCATGCTGACCCGCGCCCCGATCGGCGCGAGCGACGACCTCGACCGGTCCCGCTGGGCCGGGGCGCTGGTCGGCGCGGGCGCCGGACTGGGCCTGGGCGCCCTGTTCGTCGACGCGTACCGGTGGACGACCATCCCGGCCGGGGTGCCCGGCGGCGGGGCGGACGCGATCGGCGCCGCCCTGTTCACCGACTGGGTGCTGCCGTTCGAGGTGGTCTCCGTGCTCCTGCTCGCCGCGCTCGTCGGCGCGATCGTGGTGTCGCGCCCCGACGTCGGCGCGGTCCCCGCCCCCCGGAAGGGCGAGTGATGCGTCCGGTCATCCCGTACTGCGTGGCGGCGGCCCTGTTCGGGCTCGGCGTCTACGGCGTGCTCGTGCGGCGCAACGCCGTGCTGATGCTCATGGCCGTGGAGTTGATGCTCAACGCGGTCAACCTCGTGCTCGTCACCGCCGACGCGACCGTCAGGGCGGCGCTGCCCGCGACCGGCCAGGTGTTCGCGCTGTTCGTCATCGTGCTCGCGGCCGCCGAGGTCGGCGTCGGGCTGGCGATCGTGCTGCAGCTCTACCGCGCCCGCAACTCGGTCGTCATCGACGAGGTCCCGCTCGAACCCGGCCCGCTGGACTGGGAGCTCGACGAGGTGGAAGAAGAACAGGACAGCGTCCGGTGAGCGCGCAGACCATCGCGACGGCGCTGGGCGCCGCGCTCGCCGTCGTACCCCTGGTGTGTGGGTTGTGGGGGCTGCTGACCCGGGGCCGCCCCGCGGCCGTGAGCCTCGGCGTGGGTGGCGCGTTCGTGACGCTGGCCGCCGCCGTCGCGCTGCTGGTCACGATCGACGGGACGGTCGACAGGGGCATCCGGATCGTGGACTTCGGCGGGCTGGCCGTCACGGTCGGCGTGCGGCTGGACGCGACGGTCGGCCTGGTCGCCGTCGCGGTGGCCGCCGTGGCGTTGGCGGTGCAGGTCTACTCCACGGCGTACCTCAAGGACGACGACCGTTACGGGCCCTACGCCGCGCAGGTGAGCCTGTTCACGGGCGCGATGCTCACCGTCGTGGTGGCCGGCGACCTGATCATGCTGCTGGCCGGCTGGGAGGTGATGGGCGTCTGCTCGTACCTGCTCATCGCCCACGACCGGACCCTGCGTGAGGCGCCCGCCGCCGCCGTGAAGGCGTTCCTGGTGACCCGGGTCGGTGACGTCGGCTTCCTGCTCGGCATCGTGCTGCTCGGCATCCAGGCGCACAGCTTCCGGCTCGCTGACGTGCTCGAACCCGGCCTGCTCACCCCCGCGATGACGACCGCCGTCTGCCTGCTGCTGCTCGCCGGCGTGGCCGGCAAGAGCGCCCAGTTCCCGCTGCACACGTGGTTGCCCGACGCGATGGCCGGCCCCACGCCGATCAGCGCGCTCATCCACGCGGCCACCATGGTCGCCGCCGGCATCTACGTCGTGGTCCGGACGTATCCGCTGTTCGCCGCGTCGGAGACGGCCCTGTGGGTGCTGGCCGTCATGGCGGCGGTCACCATGCTGCTCGGCGCGCTGTCGGCCGTCGGGCAGGAGGACATCAAGCGGGTCCTCGCCTGGTCCACGGTCTCGCAGATCGCCTACATGGCCGGCGCGCTGGCCATCGGCGTCCCCGCCGCCGCCCTGTTCCACCTGCTCACGCACGCCGCGTTCAAGGCGCTGCTGTTCCTCGCGGCCGGCTCGGTCATCCACGCGGTGGGCACGAACCTGATGTCCGGCATGGGCGGCCTGCGGCGCGCCATGCCGACCACGTTCTGGTGCTTCACCATCGGGTTGGGCGCCCTGGTCGGCCTGCCTCCGCTGGCCGGTTTCTTCAGCAAGGACGAGATCCTGTACGCCGCGGCGCAGGGCTACGGCGGCCGCTCCTTCCTCGTGTACCTCGCCGGCCTGGCCACCGTGTTCGTCACCGGCCTCTACGTCTCGCTGCTGTGGCTGCGGGTCTTCTTCGGCCCGGCGCCGGCCGGCGCCCATCCGCACGAGCCGCCGGCCGCCATGGGCTGGCCGGTGATCCTGCTGGCCGTGCCGAGCGCGCTGCTCGGCTTCGCCGGCCTGTTCCCGTGGTTCGCCCACGCGCTCGGCGCGGAGGAGACCTTCGCGGTGCACGCGGCCGCGCTCGCGCCGCCGCCGAGGGCGCTGCTCGGGCTCGCGGCCGCCGGGCGGCTGTGGCGCCTGCGGCC
>NZ_BAAALT010000097.1:0-71670 GCF_039528515.1 Luedemannella flava | reverse complement strand
CCGGGGCCGGGCGGCCGGCGGGCGCGCGGGCCGGGTCGCGGCGCGCCGAGTCGTGGCGGTGCCGGGCCGCCGGCACGGTGGGCAACTGGCCGGTGGCCTGACGGAGCACGGTGACGAGCTCGTCGACGTCGGTCGTCGGCACGACCACGACCGTGGCGGTGCGGCGACGCCAGCTGAGCATCAGGACGCCGAACACGAGCAGCAGCGGGCCGGCGGTCAGCAGACCCCAGGTCGCCGGGTTGAGCCAGCGGGGGAAGACGCTGACCCGTACGGTCGCGTGGATGCCGGGCGCGCCGTCGGCGCGCATGAGGACGAGGGCGGGCGCGGGCGGGGACGATCCGCCCATGGTCAGGTCGACGGCCGCGGGCGCGGTGCCGCGCCAGAACGTCTGGGCGCGCGGGTCGGCGGGCGTACGGGTGCCGGCGACGGTGTCGACGCGCACCGGCAGCGGGCCGCGCGCCATACGGACGTCGCCGAGGACCCCGTGCCGGACCCCGGCGAGGTAGCCGGCCGGGTCCGTGGCGAGGCCGAGGAGCAGCGGCTCGCCGCCGACGGAGGCGGCGGTGACCCGCACCCGCGACGCGCCCGTGCGGGCGAGGTAGCCCTGCGCCGCGAACAGCGCGGACGGGTCGGGCACGACGATGGCGTACCCGTCGGTGTCCAGCGGCGCGAGGGTGGCGTCGAAGCCGCCGCCAGGCCCGCGGTGCTGCATGACGTGCCAGCCCGCGATGCCGCCGATGGTCAGCGGGACGGCGGTCAGCAGGACGATGATGCCGGCCGCGGTCCGCAGCCGCCCGGCGGCCAGCCGCAGCCGGCTGGCTCTGGCCAGGCTCGCGAACGCGCGCAGCGACGCCATGGTGCCCCCACATACCGGTACTCGAAAATGGTGTTTTCGCACCATATGCGAATAAGGGACCGGTAGCGACGCACCGCGCCCGTCAGTCCGGCGCGATCTGGACCTGCGCCTTCACGGTCGCCTGGTCGATCTCGGTGGTCCGCAGCGTGAGGGTGAACTCCCAGGCGCCCGCCACCGGCAGCGTGACCTGGCCGTACGCGTGGCTCGGCGTGATCGCCAGCAGGTTGATCTCGATGGGTTCGATGCCCTGGCTGGGCAGCGCCGCGGTCGCCGTCCACTGCTCGATCTTGATCTCGCCGCCGGTGGGCGCGAAGGCGTACAGGTGGATCTCGTTGATGCCGACGGCGGCCGGCTGGATGTCGCCCTGCAGGGTGAACAGCTTGCTGGTCAACGAGATCGACTGCAGCGGCGGGCCCTCGACCTGGTCGACGGCCGTGCGGGCCGGCGTGGTCTGCACGAGCACGGCCGTCGTGGCGAGCACGACCGCGATGATGGCCACCTCGGCCAGCACGATCATCCGCAGCCGGTGCGCCGCGCCCGGCTCCGCGGTCGCGATCGGCGCGACCAGCCGCCGCGACGTGGACGCCACGGCCAGGATCACCAGCACCAGCCCGGCCTTCGCCATGACCAGCCAGCCGTACCGGGTGTCGATGAGCGCATCGAACGAGCCCACCTCGATCAGCGCCTGGGCGAGGCCGGTGAGGAGCAACGCCCCCACCGCGTAGGTGGCCCAGCGCGACCACACGGGCACGATCGCGGCCAGCTCGGCCGCGTTGGCCCTGGGCAGCACGAACAGGAACAACATGATGAGTCCGCCGAGCCAGACACCCATCGAGCCGAGGTGCACCATGTCCGCGAGCACGGTGACCATCGGGGCCGGCGACGCCCCCGGGTGCCCCGACACCGACCACGTGGCGAGGCCCACCACCCCGAGCACGCACAGCAGGATGCGGTCCGAGCCCCAGCTGCGGCCGCGCACCACGGGGCGCAGCAGGATCAAAGACACGCCGAGTACGCCCAACCGGACCAGATGCGCGGTGCCGAACCGGCTGCCCAGCACCTCCTTCCACGCCTCGGCGCCGGCCCCGAACAGGCCGCCGCCCATGACGTAGGGCACCTCCAGCACGACCTCCAGCACGGTCGCCACCGCGATGAGGACCGCGCCCACGTACGCGACGCGGACGAGGCCGGCCGAGGCGAGCCGCTGCGGCCACAGCGCCGTGAGCACGAGCACCGCGCCGACAAGCAGCGCGAGGCCGGCGTAGCCGAGGTACCGCGCGACCGGGAACAGCGCCGTCACGACCGGGCTGGTCGCGGCCTCCGCCGCCTCGGTCGGCGCCCCGCCCGGCGACGGCGCGCCGATCGAGAAGGTGAACGCCCCGGTGACGGGGTGGCCGTCGGCCGAGATCACCCGGTAGCTGACCAGGTACGTGCCGTTGGGCGTGTTCGGGCCCAGGTCGATGGTGACGTTCGTGCCCTCGACGCGCGGCTCGCCCCCGTCCGCCCGGCCGCTCGGGCCGGTGACGCGCACCTTGCCCGCGATCGGGCTCACCGGCTCGCTGAACGTCAGCACCACGGCGGCGGGCGGCTGGCTGACCACCGAGTTGGCGGCCGGTGTGGTGCTCACCAACGTGGCGTGCGCGCTCGCCGGCGCGGCCGGGCCGGCCAGCACCACGATCAGCGCGAGCAGGATGCCCGCCAGCAGTGTCGCGGCACGCCGCCTAACCAGACTGGCCTCGCTCACGACGGACGCTCCTCCCACCGGGTGACGCACCATCATGGCTCATCGCGGCGTTTCGTGGACCCACGGCCCGGCCGGGTTAAATTGACCGGGAACCCCGGACCGGTTCGCAACGACAAATGGACGTGACAGCGGTGACGACACCTGTCGGCGCCTGGTCGAGAACACGACCGTGGATCGGGCTCGCCGCCCGGGTCGTGCTCGCCGGGGTCTTTCTCGTCGCGGGCGGTTCGAAGGTCGGCGATCTCGCCGCATCGGGCCGCGCCGTGCACGCCTACCGACTGATGCCCTACGACGTGTCGGCGACGGTGGGCGCCGTGCTCCCCTTCGTCGAGCTGGCGCTCGGCCTGCTCCTGCTCATCGGCCTCGCCACGCGGCTGGCCGCCGCCATCGGCGCGGCCCTCATGGCGATCTTCATCGCGGGCATCGCGTCCGTGTGGGCGCGCGGGCTGTCCATCGACTGCGGCTGCTTCGGCACCGGCGGCGAGTTGGCCCCCGGCCAGAGCCCGAACTACGGCTGGGAGATCGCCCGCGACGTCGGGCTCCTCGCCCTGGCCATCTTCCTTGTCGCGTACCCCCGCACACCCTTGTCCGTTGACGGATATGTACTCGGCGACTACAGCTTGCAGGAGAGTGACGCGTGAGCAGCAGGGCGAAGAGCAAGCAGGCCAACCAGGTGGTACGCGCGCAGCTCGCCCGCGAGGATCGCAAGCGGCGGCTACGGATCGTCATGCTCATCGCCGGAGCGGTCATCGTCGTCGCCGGCTTCATCGGCTGGGGCGTCTGGTCGTCGCAGAAGTCCACGAAGGCCACCACGCCGGTCAACGCGACCGCCGGCGGGGTCGGCCTGCCGGTGGGCGGCGCGGGCGGCAAGGCGAAGGTCGAGCTGTACGTCGACTTCATGTGTCCGGCGTGCAAGGCGTTCGAGCAGGCCGCCGGGCCCACCCTCAACGAGATGATGGCCGCCGGTAGGGCCGAGGTGATCCTGCACCCGGTCGCCATCCTCGACGACGCCTCCACCACGAACTACTCGACCCGCGCCTCGGCCGCCGCCGGGTGCGCGTCGGACGGCGGCAAGCTCAACGAGTACGCCACCGCGCTCTACGCGCAGCAGCCCCCCGAGGGCGGCGACGGCCTGCCCGACGACCAGCTCATCCAGATCGGCCGCGACGTCGGGCTCAGCGACACCTTCGCGCAGTGCGTCACGGGCGGCACGTACCTCACCTGGGTGCCGAAGGTCACCGCCGCCGCCTCGGAACGTGGGCTGCGGGGCACCCCCACGGCGTTCGTCAACGACAAGCAGATCGAGTCGACCGTCGAGGCCCTCACGGCCGCCGTCAACGGCGCAGTAGGTTAGCGACATGACGGAACCTGTGCGGCTGGCGGCCGGTGACCCGGCGCCCGACTTCGATCTGCCCACCGACGACGGCGGCCGGCTCGCGCTGAAGGACCTGCGCGGCGACAAGGTCATCCTGTACGCGTACCCGGCCGCCATGACGCCTGGCTGCACCAAGCAGGCGTGCGACTTCCGCGACTCGCTGGCGTCCCTGCAGAAGGCCGGCTACCGGGTCGTCGGCATCTCGCCGGACGCCCCGGCGAAGCTCGCCAAGTTCCGGGAGCACGACGCGCTGACGTTCCCGCTGGTCTCCGACGCGGACAAGAGCGTGCTGACCGCCTACGGGGCCTTCGGCGAGAAGCAGAACTACGGCCGCACCGTCCAGGGCGTGATCCGCTCCACGTTCGTCATCGACGCCGACGGCAAGATCGAACGAGCCCTCTACAACGTCAAGGCCACAGGTCACGTGGCCAAACTCCGACGCGATCTAGGCCTCGACTGACGTCGGCCCTAAGCTACAAGGGCTGACGGGGGCCGTAGCCCAATGGCAGAGGCACACGGTTTAGGTCCGTGCCAGTGTGAGTTCGACTCTCACCGGCCCCACCCACGGGCCCCGGTCACCGCACGGTGACCGGGTCGCCCACCCCGATCTCGCCGGCCCCCTCCGGGATGAGATTCACGGCGAACAGCAGCTTCTGCCCGATCGACCGGTGCCGCGCCAGGGTGCGCAGCGGCTCCCGGCCGCGTTCACCGGTCTCCTGGTCGGTCGTCGTCACCACGCACCGGCCGCACGGCTCCGGCACCCGGAACGTCACCTCGCCGATGCGCACCAGGCGGCCCACCCAGTCGTCCTCGGCCCACGCGGGAGCACCCGTCACGACCACGTTGGGCCGGAACCGCTCCATCGGCAGCGGCCACTCCGGCGAGCCGTCCTCGGCCAGCCAGTCGTTGAGCGCCGCCAACGACGCCGTGTTCGCCAGCAGCAGCGGGTACCCGTCGGCGAAGCTCACCACGTCGCCCGGCCACGCGTACGGCGGCTTGATCGTGCGCCGCGTCGGGTCGTCGAGCCAGACCAGCCGGACCTTGCGGTCGAGCACCTCGGACAGCCACGCGTCGGCCGCCTCGCCGGCCCGCGCCGCCGCCCCGGTGAAGCTCCAGACGGTCACCTCCTGCGGGGGCCCGTCGACCGGTTCGGGCACGACCAGGTCGGGCCGGTCCGGGGCGGTGATCGTGAGCCGCCCGTCGGCCGCCAGGGTGGGCCGCAGCACGGTCAGCGCGCTGATCTCACGCTGGGTCACCGCCGCGCCCGTCTCCCGGTCGGCGATCAGCCACCGTCGGTCGCCGTCGAGACCCCACGGATACACGTGGGCCCGTCGCCGGTCCACCCGGTAACAACCTTTCACGGGGTACGTCGTCAGTGCGGTGACCTGCATGTCCTCACTCTTTCACGGTCGCCGCGTCGCGGAGCGTCGCGTAGACGTCGTCGGGCGTGAGGACGCCGCGCGCCGTGCCGTCGGCGACGACCGCGACCCAGCCGGTGCCGCCCTCCAACAGTGCGGCGAGGGCGTCACGCAGGGTGGCGCCGGCGTCGACGGTCGGGCCCCCGTCGGCGTCCGCCGGGAGGGGGCGGAGCCGGTCGGCCGGGATGGGGGTCACCGCGAGGCGCTTGATGCCCCGGTCGGCGCCCACGAAGTCGGCCACGAAGTCGTTGGCGGGGGCCGCGAGGACGCGGGCCGGCGTGTCGTACTGCTCGAGTTGCCCCGCCTCGGACAGGACCGCGATCCGGTCGCCGAGGCGGACCGCCTCGTCCACGTCGTGGGTGACGAAGACGATCGTCTTGCGGACGGTCTCCTGCAGCCGACGGAACTCCTCCTGCAGGCGGGCGCGCACGATCGGGTCGACGGCCGAGAACGGCTCGTCCATGAGGAGTACGACGGGGTCGGCGGCCAGGGCGCGGGCGACGCCGACGCGCTGGCGCTGACCGCCCGACAGCTCGTGCGGGTAGCGGCCGCCGTAGCGGGCGGGGTCGAGGCCCACGAGGTCGAGCAGCTCGTCGACGCGGGTGCGGACGCGGTCACGGGGCCAGCCGAGCAGCTTCGGGACGGTGGCGACGTTCGCCCGGATCGTCTGGTGCGGGAACAGGCCGACGTGCTGGATGACGTACCCGATCCGGCGGCGCAGCGTGACCGGGTCGGCGCGGGTGACGTCCTCGTCGTCGACGACGATGCGGCCGGCCGTCGGCTCGATGAGCCGGTTGACCATCCGCAGGATCGTCGATTTGCCGCAGCCGGACGGGCCGATGAGGACGACCAGCTCGCCGGCGGGCACGTCGAGCGTGAGCCCACGCACGGCCACGGTGCCGTCGTCGTACTCCTTGCGGACCGATTCGAGCCGGATCGGCGCGGCGGCGGTAGCGTTCACCCCATGTCCTTCCTCGCGGACGACCCGCGCAACCCGTGGTTCTCGTGGGAGTACATCAAGCAGAACCAGGAATCGATCACGGCGGCGCTGACGCAGCACGTCCAGCTGACCGTACTAGCGATCGCGATCGCCGCGGCCATCGCGATCCCGCTCGCCGTCGTGGCCAGCCGGGTGCGCTGGCTGGCCGGTCCGATCCTGTCACTGTCCGGCGTGCTCTACACGATCCCTTCCCTCGCGCTGTTCGCGCTGCTCGGCCCGTTGCTGGGCCTGACGATCCAGACGGCCCTCGTGGGCCTGGTCATGTATGCCCTGCTGGCGATCGTCCGCAACGCGCTCACCGGCCTGCGGCAGGTGCCCGCCGAGGTCCGCGACGCCGCCCGTGGCATGGGCTACGGACCATGGCAGCTGCTGTGGCGCATCGACCTGCCGCTCGCGCTGCCGGGCATCATCACCGGCCTGCGCATCGCCACCGTCTCCACCGTGGCCCTGGTCACCGTCACCTCGATCGTCAGCTACGGCGGCTTCGGTATGGAGATCCTCACGGGCTTCACCAACAACTTCTACCGGCCGCAGATCATGTTCGCGACGTTGGCCTGCATCGTGCTGGCGCTCACCTTCGACCTGCTCCTGATCGTGCTGGGCAAGGTGCTCATGCCCTGGTCGCGCCGCCGGAGGACCTCATGAGCGAGCGTCAGCGAGCGAATCATCAGCTCAGTGCCAACTCATGCCGACGCCGGAGCGCAGCGGAGGCGGCGGCATGAACATCTTCGGCGACGCGATCGTCTGGCTCAACGACCCGCTGAACTGGACCAATCCGGACGGGATCCTCGCGCGCGCCGCCGAGCACCTGTTCATCTCGGTGTGCGCGCTGGCGCTGGCGTTCGCGATCGCCGTGCCGGTCGGTGTGGTGCTGGGTCACACCGGCAGGGGCGGCGGGTTCATCGTGGCGCTGGCCAACCTGACCCTCGCGGTCCCGACGATGGCGCTGCTCACGCTGTTCGTGGTCGCCGGCTTCGGCGCCGGGTACCCGCCGATCATCCTGGCCCTGACGGTGTTCGGCATCCCGCCGCTGCTGTCGAACGCGTACCTGGGCATGCGCGAGGTGGATCCGGACGTGCGCGACGCGGCGCGCGGCATGGGCCTGTCGGGCGCGCAGGTGGTGGGCCGGGTGGAACTGCCGCTCGCGGTGCCGTACATCCTCAGTGGATTCCGCACCGCGGCGGTGCAGATCGTCGCGACCGCGACGCTCGCGGCGTTCGTCAACGGTGGCGGCCTCGGCATGATCATCAGCCGCGGCTTCGGGCTCGGGCTCGCCTCCGGCGGCGGCCAGGTGGTCGCCGGCGGATTGATCGTCATCGCGCTCTGCCTCGCACTCGAAGGGCTGTTGGCATTGACACAGCGCGCACTCACGCCGCGCGCGCTCCGCCAGGGGGTACGGCGTCCGCCCAGCTCAGCAGCCGATCGGGTCGACGCCAGCGCCGCGGCGGCGAAACCTTAATCAGACGGTTATCCCCACCACACCGATTGGAGTTGCCAAGATCCCGATCGCGGGATTGGCTGGGCTCATGTCATCGCGTACACACAGATTTTCCCTATTGACCGCGGCCGGGTTGCTGGTCGTGGCGGGCACGCTGACCGCGTGTGGCGAGAAGGGCTCCTCGGGCACGGCGGCACCGGCGACGGCCACGGCGGCCGGCGCGGGCTGCGCCCCGGAGAAGGGCGACGTCCTGGTCGTCCTCACCGACGACAAGAAGCTGCAGAACGCCGACAACGTCGTCGCCGTGGTGAACACGGCCAAGTCGAGCCCGGCCCTGCTGGCCGCGGTCGACAAGGTCGCCGCGGCGCTGGACACCCCCAAGCTCGTCGCGCTGAACAAGGCCGTCGACATCGACCGCAAGACCCCGGCCGTGGCCGCCAAGGAGTTCGCCGACGCCAACGGGCTCACCACCGGCCTGTCGGGCGGCAGCGGCGCCGTGGTCGTCGGCGCCGCCGGCTTCGCCGAGAGCGTCACCCTCGCCGAGCTGTACAAGCTGGCCCTCAACGCGGCCGGCTTCAAGGCCACGGTGAAGAAGAGCACCAACCGCGAGGTGTACGAGCCGGCCATCGAGCGCGGCGAGATCACGGTCTTCCCGGAGTACGCCGCGACGCTGACCGAGTTCCTCAACCAGAAGGCGAACGGCAAGGACGCCCAGCAGGTGGCGAGCGGCGACATCGACGCCACGATCGCGGCCCTCAAGCCGCTCGCCGAGAAGTACAAGCTCACGGTCGGCACCCCGTCGGCGGCCGCCGACCAGAACGCGTTCGCCACCACCAAGGCGCTCGCCGACAAGTACGGCCTGAAGACGCTGTCGGACTTCGCCGCGAAGTGCAACGGCAAGGCCTCGGTCCTGGCCGGCCCGCCGGAGTGCCCCCAGCGGCCCTTCTGCCAGCCGGGCCTGCTGCAGGCCTACGGCATCAACTTCGGCAACTTCTTCCAGGCCGACGCGGGTGGCCCGCTCTCCAAGGGCTCCCTGAAGAACGGCAACGCCTCGCTGGCGCTGGTCTTCTCGTCGGACAGCTCGCTCACCCCCGCGTGAGCTGATTGATCACGGTTGGGCCCGGTCGACCACGGCCGGGCCCGAACCGTCTTAGGCTGCTCACATGGGTGCAATGGTGCGCGCCGCCCGGGGTCGGACCCTGCGCGCGAAGGGCTGGCCGCAGGAGGCCGCCCTACGGATGCTCATGAACAATCTTGACCCGGACGTGGCGGAGCGCCCGGACGACCTGGTCGTCTACGGCGGCACGGGCAGGGCGGCCCGCGACTGGCCGTCGTACCACGCCCTGGTCCGGACGCTGACCACCCTGGCCGACGACGAGACCATGCTGGTCCAGTCGGGCCGGCCGGTGGGGGTGTTCCGGACCCACGAGTGGGCGCCCCGCGTCCTGATCGCCAACTCGAACCTGGTCGGCGACTGGGCGAACTGGCCGGAGTTCCGCCGCCTGGAGTCCCTGGGCCTGACCATGTACGGCCAGATGACCGCCGGCTCGTGGATCTACATCGGCACGCAGGGCATCCTGCAGGGCACGTACGAGACGTTCGCCGCGGTGGCCGCTTCGCTGGGACGCGAGTCCCTGGCCGGCACGCTCACGCTGACGGCCGGCTGCGGCGGGATGGGCGGCGCCCAGCCCCTCGCGGTGACCATGAACGGCGGCGCGTGCCTCATCGTCGACGTGGACCCGTCGCGCCTCGCGCGCCGGGTGCAGACCCGCTACCTCGACGTGGTCGCGGACTCGCTCGACGAGGGCGTGGCCCTGGCGCTGGCGGCGAAGCGGGAGCGCCGGGCGCTGTCCGTCGGCGTGGTCGGCAACGCGGCCACGGTCCTGCCGGAACTGCTGCGCCGGGGCGTGCCGGTCGACATCGTCACCGACCAGACCAGCGCGCACGACCCGCTCAGCTACGTTCCCGTGGGGGTCCAGCTCGCGGATGTCGCCGACTACGCGGCGGCGAAGCCGGCCGAGTTCACCGACCGCGCCCGCGAGTCCATGGCCCGCCACGTCGAGGCGATGGTGGGCTTCCTCGACGCCGGCGCGGAGGTCTTCGACTACGGCAACTCGATCCGCGGCGAGGCCCAGCTGGGCGGCTTCGAGCGGGCGTTCGCGTTCCCGGGCTTCGTCCCGGCGTACATCCGGCCGTTGTTCTGCGAGGGCAGGGGTCCCTTCCGCTGGGCCGCCCTGTCGGGCGACCCGGCGGACATCGCGGCGACGGACCGGGCGGTCCTCGACCTGTTCGGAGAGAACGAGTCGTTGGCTAGATGGATCCGGATGGCCGGCGAGCGGGTGGCGTTCCAGGGCCTGCCGGCCCGGATCTGCTGGCTCGGCTACGGCGAGCGCGACAGGGCGGGCCTGCGCTTCAACGAGATGGTCGCCTCCGGCGAACTGTCCGCCCCGGTGGTGATCGGCCGCGACCACCTCGACTGCGGCAGCGTCGCGTCCCCCTACCGCGAGACGGAGTCGATGCGCGACGGCTCCGACGCGATCGCCGACTGGCCCCTGCTCAACGCTCTGGTCAACACGGCCAGCGGCGCCTCGTGGGTCTCGATCCACCACGGCGGCGGCGTCGGCATCGGCCGCTCGATCCACGCCGGCCAGGTCACGGTCGCCGACGGCACCCCCCTGGCCGCCGAAAAGATCGCCCGGGTTCTCACCAACGACCCCGGCATGGGCGTGATCCGTCACGTGGACGCCGGCTACGAGGAGGCCGAGGCGGTGGCCTCGGCCCGCGGCGTCCGCATCCCCATGCGCGAGTCCGACCCCACCGCACTCCAGCCATGATCGCCACGCCCGGTAATGACGGCACCGGTCGAGTGGGGTCACGCTCCGTGCTCGCGGCACCCCCACAATTGCGTCACCCCGCACCCCCCACCCACCCCTCTCCGCCAGCTTTGCTCTGCTTCCCTCTAGGAAGCACCGGAGCTGAGCTCGACAAATGTCGGAAGGTAGTGGATCGATTGCTTTATGTGGTCAGCTGCGACAACTACTCCGTGTGCCTGATTCCTATAGGGAAGCAGAGCAAAGTGGGAGGGGGGTCGTAGTGGGGGGCGAGCCGCCCAACACGCATCGTGACGGTGAGCTCCGTGTCCGTTGATGTCGTGGAGCGGTTCCGGGCGTTGTGGCGGTCGCTGGAGAAGATCGGGCGCGACGAGGAGACCGGCGGATACCGGCGGCACGGGTGGAACGGGGCCGACCTGGAGTGCCGGGAGTGGTTCGCCGAGGAGGCCGCCGACCGGGACCTTGAGCTGCGCGTCGACGGGAACGGGAACCTGTTCGCGTGGTGGGGCGACGGCGACGACGCCGTGCTGACCGGGAGCCACCTCGACTCCGTGCCGGACGGGGGCGGCTACGACGGGCCGTTGGGGGTCGTGTCCGCGCTCGTCGCCGTCGACCTGCTGCGCGAGCGCGGGCACACGCCGCGACGCCCCATCGTCGTGGCGACCTTCGCCGAGGAGGAGGGGTCGCGGTTCGGGCTGGCGTGTCTCGGGTCACGGCTGCTCACCGGGGCCGTGGACACGCGGCGGGCGCTCGCGCTCACCGACCGGGAGGGGGTGACGCTCGCCCGGGCGATCGCCGCGACCGGCGGCGACCCGGCCGAGGTGGGGCCGGATCCCGACCTCGTGGCGCGCTTCGGGTGCTTCGTGGAACTGCATGTCGAGCAGGGGCGGGCGCTGGTGGACCTCGACGCGGCCGTCGGGGTGGCCAGCGCCATCTGGCCGCACGGGCGGTGGCGGTTCGACTTCCGTGGGGAGGCCAACCACGCCGGCACCACCCGGATGGCCGACCGGCACGACCCGATGCTGACCTTCGCGTTCACCGTGCTCGCCGCGAACAAGGAGGCGCGCCTGTCCGGCGCGCACGCCACCATGGGGCGCGTCCACGTCAGCCCCAACGCCACCAACGCGGTCCCCGGGCAGGTCACCGCGTGGCTCGACGCCCGCGCCGCCGAACAGTCCACGCTGGACCAGCTCATCGGGAGCGTGACGGCAAAGGCGACCGAACGCGCCACCCGGGACGGGACCGCGGTCGCCGTCACGGCCGAGTCGGTCACAGCCGTGGTCGAGTTCGACGCAGCGTTGCGCGACCGGCTCGCCACGGCCCTCGGCGGCGTGCCCGTCCTGCCGACCGGCGCGGGGCACGACGCCGGCGTGCTGTCCGCCGTCATGCCCACCGCCATGCTGTTCGTGCGCAACCCGACCGGGGTGTCGCACGCGCCGGGCGAGCACGCCACCGACGAGGACTGCGCCGCGGGCATCGAGGCGCTGGCCGCCACGTTGGAGGAGCTGGCATGCCGGTGACGCGCTATCTCGCGGAGCACGCCTGGCTGGGCGGGCCGGCGGGCCTCGTGCACGACGTGCTCATCGAGGTCGACGACGGCCGGGTCACCGCCGTTACGCCCGGGACCAGGGGGAACGACGCCACCCGCCTGGCCGGGCTGACCCTGCCGGGCCTGGCCGACGCCCACTCGCACGCGTTCCACCGGGCGTTGCGCGGGCGCACCCACGCCGGCCAGGGGACGTTCTGGACGTGGCGCGAGCAGATGTACGCCCTCGCCGCCACGCTCGACCCGGACCGCTACCTCGCGCTGGCCCGGGCGACCTACGCCGAGATGGCGCTGGCCGGGATCACCTGCGTGGGCGAGTTCCACTACCTGCACCACGACCCCGACGGCCGGCCGTACGGCGACCCGAACGTCATGGGGCACGCCCTGATCGAGGCGGCCGCCGAGGCCGGCATCCGGATCACGCTGCTCGACACCGTCTACCTCACGTCCCGGGTCGACGGCGCGCCGCCCGAGGGTGCGCAGCGCCGGTTCAGCGACGGTGACGTGGACGGTTGGGCCGCCCGGATGGGCGGACTGCAACCGAAACCGCACGCCCGGATCGGTGCGGCCGCCCACTCGGTGCGCGCCGTGCCGCGCCCGCAGCTGGCCGCGCTGGCCGGGACCGGGCAGGCCACGCTGCACGTCCACGTCTCCGAGCAGCGGGCCGAGAACGAGGCGTGCCTGGCCACCCACGGGTGCACCCCGACGGAACTGCTCGACCGGGCGGGACTGGTCGGGCCGTGGCTGACCGCCGTGCACGCCACCCATCTGACGGACCTCGATCGGACGCTGCTCGGCGACGCCGGCGCGGGCGCGTGCTTCTGTCCGACGACGGAACGCGACCTCGCCGACGGGATCGGGCCGGCCCGCGCCCTGGTCGACGGCGGCTGCGCGCTGAGCCTGGGCTCCGACTCCCACGCGGTGATCGACCTGCTGGAGGAGGCCCGCGCCGTCGAGCTCAACGCCCGCCTGCACGACGAGCGACGCGGCCACTTCGCGGTCGGCGAACTGCTCGGCGCCGCGACCGCCGCCGGTCACGGGGCGCTCGGCTGGCCCGACGCCGGCGTCATCGCCCCCGGCGCCCGGGCCGACCTGGTCACCGTGCGCCTCGACACGGTCCGCGCGGCCGGCTACGACCGGAACGCGGCCGACGCCGCCGCCCTGTACGCGGCGACCGCCGCCGACGTCACCCACGTCGTGGTCGACGGCCGCGTCATCGTCCGCGACGGTCAGCACCAACTCGTCGAGGACGTCCCCCACGCCCTGTCCGCGTCCGTCAAGGCGGTGTGGTCGTGAGCCTGTTGATCACCAATGTCGGCGAACTCGTCACCAACGACCGGACGCTCGGGGACAACTCACAGCTCGGGCTGCTCACCGACGCCGCTCTCGTCATCACGGACGGTAAGGTCGCCTGGGTCGGCGCGGCCGACAAGGCGCCCGATGCCGACGAGCGGCTCGACGCCGCCGGGCGCGCCGCCATCCCCGGGTTCGTCGACAGCCACACGCACCTGGTGTTCGGGGGCGACCGGGCCGCCGAGTTCGCCGCCCGGATGGCCGGCGAGCCGTACACCGGCGGGGGCATCCGGACCACGGTCGCCGCGACGCGGGCGGCGACGGACGAGACACTGCGCGCGTCCGTGGGACGCCTTCGCCGCGAGGCGCTGCGGCAGGGCACCACCACTATCGAGATCAAGAGTGGGTACGGGCTGACCGTCGCCGACGAGACGCGGAGTCTGCGCCTGGCGGGCGAGGTGACGACGGAGACGACCTTCCTCGGCGCCCACGTCGTGCCGGCCGAGTTCGCCGACCGTCCCGACGACTACGTCGCCGAGGTCTGCGGGCCGATGCTGACGGCCGCCGCGGCGTACTCGAAGTGGGTTGATGTGTTCTGTGAGCGTGGGGCGTTCGACGTGGAGCAGGCCCGCGCGGTGTTGACGGCCGGGATGGCGGCCGGGTTGCTGCCCAGGGTGCACGCGAACCAGCTCGCGGCGGGGGGCGGGGTGCGGTTGGCCGTGGAGGTGGGGGCGGCGAGCGCCGACCACTGCACGCACCTGTCGCGCGCGGACGTGGACGCGCTCGCGGCGTCGTCGACCGTGGCCACGCTGCTGCCGGGGGCGGAGTTCAGCACCCGGTCGCCGTATCCGCCGGCGCGGCGGCTGCTCAACGCGGGCGCGACGGTGGCGCTGGCCAGCGACTGCAACCCGGGGTCGTCGTACACGTCGTCGATGCCGTTCTGCGTGGCCCTGGCCGTGCGCGAGATGCGGCTCACCCCGGCCGAGGCCCTGTGGGCGGCCACGGCCGGCGGCGCGAAGGCGCTGCGCCGTGACGACGTCGGACACCTCGGCGTGGGGGCGCGCGCGGACGTCGCGCTGCTCGACGCACCCTCCTACCTGCACCTGGCCTACCGGCCGGGCGTCCCGCTGATCACATCCGTGCTGCACGATGGAGTGCCCTCATGACCGCCACCCTGTCCTGGCCCATCCACGTCGCGTCCACCGGGATCGCCGCCGCCGACGTGCTCGCCGTCGCCCGCCATGACGCGCCCGTGGCGCTCGGCTCCGACGCGACCGCCGCGATGGCCGCGTCCCGGTCGCTGGTCGACGCGATCGAACGCGACGGCCGGCCCGTGTACGGGGTGTCGACCGGGTTCGGGGCGCTCGCCGGCACGCCGATCACCCCGGCCCGGCGGGAGGAGCTGCAGCACGCGCTGATCCGCTCGCATGCCGCGGGCGTGGGCGTGCCGATGCCGCGCGAGGTCGTCCGGGCCATGATGCTGCTGCGCGTGCGGTCGCTCGCGCTGGGGCGGTCCGGCGTGCGGCCGCTGGTCGCGCAGGGGCTGGTGGACCTGCTCAACCACGACATCACCCCGTGGGTGCCCGAGCACGGCTCGCTGGGCGCGTCGGGCGACCTGGCGCCGCTGGCGCACTGCGCGCTCGTGCTGCTCGGCGAGGGGTGGGTGCTCGGCAAGGACGCCGTGCCGGTCGGGCCGGTCGGGGTGTCCGCGTCGCGGATCCCGGGCGGGGAGGCGCTCGCGTCGGCCGGGCTGTCGCCGGTCACGCTCGCCGCCAAGGAGGGCCTCGCGCTCATCAACGGTACGGACGGCATGCTGGCGATGCTGCTGCTCGCCATCGCCGACCTGGAGCACCTGCTGACCATGGCGGACGTGACCGCGGCCCTGGCGACCGAGGCGATGCTCGGCTCGGACCGGCCGTTCCTGCCGGAGCTGCACGCGATCCGGCCGCACCCCGGGCAGGCCGTCTCGGCGGCGAACATCCACCGGCTGCTCCAGCACTCCGGGATCATGGACTCGCACCGCGACGACCTGGAGCACGCGGTCCAGGACGCGTACTCGATCCGGTGCGCCCCGCAGGTCGCCGGCGCGGCCCGCGACACCCTCGACCACGTGCGGCTCGTCGCGGCGCGGGAGCTGGCGTCGGTCGTCGACAACCCGGTCGTGCTGCCGGACGGGCGGGTGCTGTCGACGGGCAACTTCCACGGCGCGCCGCTCGGCTTCGCGGCCGACTTCCTGGCCATCGCGGCGGCGGAGGTCGGCTCGATCTCGGAGCGACGCACCGACCGGCTGCTCGACGTGACCCGCTCGCGGGAGCTGCCGGCGTTCCTCACCCCCGATCCGGGCGTCAACTCGGGGCTGATGATCGCGCAGTACACGGCGGCGGGGATTGTCGCCGAGAACCGGCGCCTCGCCTCGCCCGCGTCGGTCGACTCGGTGCCGACGTCGGGCATGCAGGAGGACCACGTGTCGATGGGCTGGGCGGCCACCCGCAAGCTGCGCGTGGTGCTCGACAACCTGACGAGCCTGCTCGCCGTGGAACTGCTCGCCGCGGTCCGGGGCCTGCAGCTGCGCTCGCCGCTGGCCCCGTCGCCCGCCGGGCGGCGCGCGGTCTCGCTCGTCGCCGAATTCGCCGGGTCCCCCGGTCCGGACGTCTTCCTCGCGCCCGTGCTCGAGTCGACCCGCGCCCTCATCGCCGGCCGTACGCTGCGCGACCAGGTGGAGGCCGAGATCGGGCCGCTGGCCTGATCCGCACCACAAGATGCAGGCCATCATGCTGGTCAGCGGCTACGTGTGGCGCGAGTCCCAACTGATGATCGACATCGAGGCGGCCGTCAGCCGCGACGACAAGTGGCAGCAGATGCTGCTCAACTACGGCGCCAACCTCGCCGCCGTCGCCGACCGGGCCAGGTTCCCCGAGGTCAACGCCCTCATCGACGCCGGCACCTTCGAGGACGCCGACACCATCGACGAGGACTTCGCCTTCGGCCTCGACCGCATCCTCGACGGCATCGCCACCCTCATCAGGTGAGAGAATCGGTGCGATAAAGGAGCCACAGGGAGGCGCCATGAGCCGTGAAGGGATCGCGCCGCCGGGCTCGGGCTACGCCCAGCAACGGCACTACGTGATCGCGGTGCGTCTGGCCGACCTCCGCGGCCCGGACAGCGGCACCGTCACCCTCGACCACCGGCTGGACTGGTCCGGCGATGCGACATACGACCTCGATGACCCCGGCGACCTGCAGGTGATGTATCAGACAGTCCTGAACGAGGCGACCAGCGTCGATGATCTACACCGCTGGCTCGACGGTGCCACGCTGCGGCGACGATGGAGCGACCTGTGGCTCCCAGCCCAGCTCCGGGCGCTGTGGCAGGCCCCGCTTCCCGGAGCTTGCCGACCCGCCCCGAGCTATGGCCGGCTGAGTGGACCAGGCCCACGGCATTCTGGACCGGCCCACCGAGGACGTCGATCTCTTCACCGCATGGGTCCGCCGCAGCGAATTCGCCACGGCGGTTGACGCGGTTGTGGCCACCTACGTGGAGCACGGCTACAGCGTCGTGGTCGCGCAGCGCTTCGACACCTTCGCTCGCCTGGCAGTAACCGACCCGGCTGCCGCCGATCATCCATACAAAGTGGAATTGGCCGCGAACTGGCGGGCCCTGCCGCCAGTGACGATGAGCGTCGGACCGGTCCTCCACCCCGACGACGTCATCGCCGGCAAGATGTCCGCACCCTTCACCCGCGCGGAACCACGGGACTTCCTCGACGTGGACGCCGCGATCACGTCCGGACGCTACAGCCGCGACCGACTCTGCGAACTCGCGGAGCAGACTGACGCCGGCTTCGACCGCCGCATCCTTGCTGACCTCTTCGGCGTTCTGGGCCGCTACCCCGATCGGCGTTTCGCCGCCTATGGCGTGTCCGCCACCCGTATTGCCGACATGCGCGGACGCTACGCAGATTGGCGCATTCGCCTCCTCGCCGAGGCGTAGGTCGCCACCGGACGGTAGGGCTAGCCCTACCGTCGACTGTGGAGGTGTCCTGGTGTCGTGACGACAGCCCAACTGGAACGCTCTATCTCATGGCATTCGACGCGTTGCTAGGCCTGGACGGTGGCGTGCTCGACGTGGGCTCGCGCATATTGATCATCGCCTTCATCGTGATCGCCACCCGCGTCGCCCCGTTCCGCGAGGTCCCTCACGAGCCCGAGGTGGCGACCCACGCCGACGCGCACGCGGACGCCGTTCGCTAATCGATCACCCCCACTTAATCTTGGGACCAAATCCACGGATAACCGCGTGATTCGTCCCAAGATTTTCCATGGAGATCAGGATGCGTCGGGTTCGAGGAGGGCGATCGTCTCGGCGGCGCTTGCCGCGGCCGGCTTGTCGGCCGTGCGGGTGTAGAGGTCGTGTTGCCAGCGGGCGCAGCCCAGGGCAACGAGTCGCGCCTTCGGGTCGATCATCGCCGGCAGCAGGAGTTGACCGACGATGCCCGTGAGCCACCGGGCCGCGTCGAGGGCCGCGTCGAGGAGTTCGTTCTCCAGGTGGCGCTGGCCGAAGTTCACGACCGCCGTCGCCCAGTGCTGTCCGAAGTGACCGAACTCGTAGCGCATCGCGGGCAGCTGGGCCTGCGAGGCGCCGGCGAACAGCGCGTGCGCCTCGAGCGCGAGGAGCCGCTCCTCCATCACGCCGGCGGCGTCGATCTGGGCGTCCGACAGCATCACGGCGTGGGCCGGGGCCAGTTGCCGGGAGCAGCGCATCGCGGGCACCAGGATCCGCACGTCGCGCGCCGGGGCGGTGAGCGTCCGCGCGGGCCCGTGGCGTTCGACCGAGTCCAGCGCCCACGCCAGCGTGACCAGGCCGGTGGCCTGCGCGACGATGCCGTCCTCGGGCACCCGACCGCCGGCCGTGGTGAGGAACCACCGCGCCATGGGCACCAGGTCCTCCCGGCCGGCCGCCGCATGCAGGACGTACGCCGTCGTGCCCGCGGCCTGCACCGCCGGGGCGTACTCGAGGGGCAGGGCGAACCGGCCGCCGGCACCGAACGCGCCCAGGAACTCGCGCAGCGCCCAGTCGGCGGCGCCCACGGCGATGTCCGGGTCGGCGCCGATGAGCAACTGGACGTGGGAGGCCATGCCGAGCACGCGGGCCGCGTCGAGCCGGGCCTGCCGCCCGGGGTCGTCCTCGATCCGGTCGAGGCAGGCCAGGACGGCCTGCTGCGCGTCGGAGATCGCGGACAGCGGGTGCCCGGCCATCGCGTGCACCCGCGCCCGACGGATCACGACGTCGGCCACGAGCTGCCCGGCCCCCGGCCGGCGGAGCCGCCCGTAGGCCGCCTCGGCCTCGGTGAGCGTGTCGACGGCCGCGTCCAGGTCGCCGCCGTTCAGCTGCCACTCGCCGAGGGTGTAGAGCATCGCCCCGAGCTGCTGGACGTTGTCCTGGTCGCGGGGTTCGCTCTCGATCGCCTCCCGGACCATGACGCACGCGCGCTCATACGCGTCGATGGCGCCGGGCTGGTCGCCCCGCGCGTGCCGCCGCTCGCCGTCCTCCATCAACCGCAGCACCGCGTGGCGCAGCGCCCTGTCCGCCATTCACCCAACGTATACGACGGCGTCACGCTTCGATATTTGAATTCGTATCAACCCCGGACAATGCCGAGGATCGTGTCCATCGCCTTGAGCCGGTCGGCGCCCGTGCCGAGGAACCCGTCGGGCACGATCAGCTCGTCGAGCCCGATCGCCCGGTACTGCGCGATCGTGTCCGCGAGCGCCCCCGGCGACCCCCCGATGACCGGCATCGGCATGTTCTCCGGCAGCGGCCCGTCGACGACGGTGAGGGCCTGCGCGGACCGGAGAATCGACCGCGGGTCCCGGCCCACGGCCGCGCAGTGCCCGTCGAGCACGGCCATCTTGTGCGCGATCAGGTCGGGGCGGCCCCACGTGTTCCACGCGTCGGCGTGCTCGGCGACGATGCGCAGCATGCGCTTCTCGCCGCTGCCACCGATGAGGATCGGCAACGGGTCCTGGACCGGCTTCGGCTCGCAGTACGCGTCGGTGAGCTGGTAGTACTCCCCGTCGAGGGTGGTGGTCGGCTGGGTGAGCAGGCCGCGCAGGACGCGCAGCGCCTCGACGAACCGGTCGAGCCGCTGCTTCACCGGCGGCAGCTCGATGCCGTACTGCTCATGCTCGTTGACCTGCCAGCCCGCGCCGACGCCGAGGATGAACCGGCCGTCCGTGATGTGGTCCACGGTCGCCGCCATGTTGGCGAGCACGGCCGGGTGCCGGTACGTGATGCCGTAGACGAGCGCGCCGATCCGCACCCGCGGCACGAGCGCGCCCAGCGCGGCGAGCAGCGAGCCGCACTCCAGGACCGGATCGTCCGGCAGGCGGACGCCGCCCGCGTTCGGCATGAAGTGGTCGGCCACGTACACGCCGTCCCAGCCGGTCTCGCCCGCGTGCCGGGCCGCCGCCACCAGTTCGCCGTAAGGTTGCCCCGCGCCGGGCCAGATCGACAGTCGCATGCGCTCCACCTTGCCACGTCGTAGTCTGTGCACCCCGAGAGCAGGAGGTAGTCGTGTCCGACGAGGCCGTGTTCTTCGCCGTCGCCGCCCTGGTCCTGCTCGCCGCCGGCATCGGCGCGGGCCGCTGGCTGGCCCGCCGACCCGCGATCACGCTGTGGCCGCTGCTCGGCGCGCTGGTCGCCGTGGCGCTGCTGCTCTCGCTGATCGGCGACGGGGCGACGGCCGCGCTGACCGCCACCCTGCTGTGGGCCGCTGTGGTCACCGGCACCGCCCTGATCGCGCGCCGCCTGCGCCCGGCCTGGGCCGGCGTCCTCGGCGTCCTCGGCGGGGCGGTCGCGGTGCAGGCTGCGATGATCGCCTTCGTGTCCGCGCGGTTCAGCGCCGCCGAGGCACCCCGGGAGTACGCGCTGGCGTGGCTGCCCGCCGCGATGACCGGCGCGGTCAAGCGCCTCGGCGGCCCGGACGACCCGGACGCCCTGCCGCTGTGGGTGCGCATCTCGCAGGACGCGGGCGTGCTGCCCTGGCTGCTGGTGATCTGCACCGGCCTGGCGCTCGCCTACGTGGCGCGGGCGGGCCAGGCCACGGTGACGGTAGCGCCCGCGAAGGCGCCGTAACGGGCGAAGGCCGCCTCGATCGCGGCCCGCTCGGCGTCGGACAAGTCGACGGCCACGGTCGGGGTGACCTCGATGCCGGCGCCGGTTACCGTGCGCCGCCAGTAGCCGATGAGCTGGCTGTCGAGCACCAGCGGGTGGGCCAGCATGTTCAGGTTGGCCGGGCCGATGTCGCGGTCCGCGACGTTCACGATGGGCAGCCGGCCCTCGGAGTAGGCCTGCACGTACTCGTCGTAGATGGGCAGCACGTGCGCGGTGGGTGACGGGTCGCGCGGCGGCGGGGCGGACGGCGCGAACCAGTAGACCCGGCCGTCGACCGTGACGGACTCCAGGGCCGGACCGACCAGCGACAGGCCGTGCCGGATCTGGGTGAGTGTCAGGCTCGACCAGGACGCGAAGTCCTTGACCGTGGCGGGGCCGTGGCTGGTGAAGAAGCGGCGGGTCAGCTCCGCGAGGGCCTCGTCGGGGGTGTAGTCCGGACCGCGGTCCGGCACGCGCTCGTCGAGCAGCGCGTACGTGTGCTGCTTGCCGCGCATCGGGCCGTTGACGATGAGGCAGTCGAGCTCGGCGCGCATCACCACGTACGCCAGGTGGTTGCCGGTGGCCGGCAGGCCGGCGGCGGCGAGCACGGCGGCCAGCTCGGGGCGGGTGAGGTGGTTGCCGCCGCGCAGCGCGGACGCGATCACCTTCGCGGTCCGGGCGGCCATCTCGTCGTCGAGGCCGTGCATGCGGTAGTAGGTGCCGCTGAGCCGGTGCACCCGCGGCGCGGTGGCGGCCTGGATCCACCGGATGTCCTCCGGGGCGACGAAATGCCAGGTCGGCCTGATGATGTGGGTGCGCAGGATGCGGCCCGCGTCGACGGCGTCGCGCACCGCGTCGTCGTCGACACCCGCACAGCGTTGCCCGACGGCCCAGCGCGCCACCGCGTACTCCTGGGCCTGGACGCAGCCGAGGTGGCGGACCACGGCGACCGGATCGCTCAGCGCGACGCCCGAAAGGTGTTGATTGTGCAGCCGCCGGCGGGCGACCTCCAGCGCGTCCATGGGCACGGAGTCTAGGCCCGACCTGCGACAGCATCCGTTTCCCGGGCCACCGCGTCCTTACCTACGTAGGTACGCTCAGCAGCCACGAAGGGCGGGGGACGTGTCGGCCCACGACGAGTTCATCGAGTACGCGACGGTACGGGCGGCCCGGCTGCGGGACCTGGCCTACCTGATGTGCGGCGACTGGCACCAGGCGCAGGACCTCACCCAGCAGACCCTGGCCAAGCTGTACGTCTCGTGGGCGCGGATCCTGCGTCGGGAGAACGTCGACGCGTACGCGCGCCGGGTGCTGCTGCGCGAGCTCCTCACCGAGAAACGGCGGCTCCGCTCGACGGAACGGCCCGTGGCCGACATTCCGGACAGCGCGGGTTCCGGGGACCAGGCGGACCTCCGCCTGACCCTGGTGGACGCGCTGCGCGGGCTGCCGCCACAACGCCGCGCCGTGATCGTCCTGCGCTACTGGGACGACCACAGCGTCGAGACGACCGCCGAGATCCTGCGGCTCACGCCGTCCGCGGTGAAGAGCCTCACGGTCCGGGCGCTGGCGGACCTGCGCGCGGTCCTCGGCACGGACCTACCGATCACCACTTCCTGAACCGCCCTCCGAAAGAGGTTGCTCATGCAGTCCGAGATTCGCGATCGGCTCACCGGGGAGCTGGCCGACAGCGGCCCGCCGCCGCTCGGCTCGCTCGTCACCGACGCCGTCGCCGCCGGGACGCGACTGCGGCGGCGCCGGCTCGCCGCGCTCGCCAGCGGGGCCACGGCCCTGGTCATCGCCGCGTCGGCGGGCGTGATCGCCACGCTCACCGCCGGCCCGGCCCCCACGACGGTCCCGCAGTTCGCGTCGGCGGCCGGGACGTCGGCGGCCGAGAAGACCGTCGAACCCTCGGCGTCCGCGCCCGCGCTGGTCATCCCGCCCGGCCACAAGGCCACCAGCGGGCAGGCGGTCGTCGCCGTCCTCAAGACGCTGGTCCCGGACGGCCGGATCTCCGAGATCGACTTCTACGACGTCCCGGGCACCGCGTCGGGGATGTTCGTCCTCGACGACGGTCACGGCAAGGCGACCATCACGGCGGGCGTCAGCAACCAGCCGTTGAGCTACACCGACGGCGAGCCCGCGCCCGGCGAGCTGACCTGCCCGCCCGACGGGAAGGGCTTCACCTGCACGGTGTCGGACCTGCCCGGCGGCGCCAGGTTGCGGGTGGCCACGATGGGCCCGTACGGGTGCCCGGACACCAAGTGCTCCCTCAAGGACGTCCGCATCGAACTGATGCGCGCCGACGGGGTGGTCGTCATGATCGAGTCGTACAGCGGCCCGTTCGGCCACGGCCGCGGCGCCACCCGCCCGGACACGATCCTCTCGGTCACCAGGATGACGGCCATGGCCAAGGACCCCCGCTGGTCCCTAACGATGCCCGCCCCCTTCGTCGACCAGTCCAACAAGATGATCCACCGCGGCAAGTAGCCCTGCAGAAGTCGACTTCTGGCGGTCTCCCAGCCCGGGATAACCGCCAGAAGTCGACTTCTGCCGCTCAGGCAGGGGCGACGCCCGTGTAGTTCTCGGCGAGGGTGGTCGCGGCGGGGCGGGAGGTCGTGACGTAGCGGAGCTGGGCCAGTTGCAACTGCGTGGTGAAGGGGTCGCCGGGGAGCGGGTGGAGCATCCGGGTCATCCACCAGGAGAAGTGGGTCGCGCGCCAGACGCGTCGCAGGGCGGCCGCCGGGTACGCGTCGGCGAGCGACGGGTCGCCGTCGCGGAGCCAGGCGATCAGGGCCGGGGCCAGCAGGGCGACGTCGGAGACCGCGAGGTTGAGGCCCTTGGCGCCCGTCGGGGGGACGATGTGGGCGGCGTCGCCGGCGAGGAACAGGCGCCCGTGCCGCATCGGCGAGCTCACGAAGGAGCGCATCGGCGTGATCGCCTTCTCCCGGACGGGGCCCTCCCGGAGCGTCCAGCCGGGCAGGGCGAAGCGCCTCTGCAGGTTCTCCCAGATCCGCTCATCCGACCAGGCCTCGATCGCGTCGTCGGCCGGCACCTGCAGGTAGAGGCGGCTGACGTGCGGCGTCCGGATGCTGTGCAGCGCGAACCCGTCCGGATGGTGCGCGTAGATCAGCTCGTCCGTGGACGGCGCGACGTCCGCGATGATGCCCAGCCACGAGAAGGGATAGACCCGCTCGTACGCCACGACGTCCGGCACCGCCGCCCGGCTGATCCCGTGGAACCCGTCGCACCCCGCGATCACGTCGCACGCGATCGCCCGCGCGGCGCCGGACGCGTCGACGTAGCGCAGCACCGGACGAGGTCCGTCCAGATCGGAGACCGCCGTGGCGGAGACCGAGAAGTCGAGCCGCTGGCCGGCCGCCAGCCGGGCCGCGATGAGGTCCTTCACGATCTCCGTCTGGGCGTAGATCGTGACCGTCCGGTCGACGAGGTCGCGGAAGTCGAGATGGTGCCGCTCCCCCGCGTACTGCAGATAGATGCCGCCGTGCTCGACGCTCTGGGCGTCGAGCCGGCCCGCGAGCCCGGCCGCCCGCAGCGTCGCCACGGTGCCGTGTTCGAGCAGGCCGGCCCGCTGCCGCTGCTCGCAGTGCTCGCGGCTGCGCAGCTCGACGACGACCGACTCGACACCCGCGAGGGCCAGCAGGTGTGACAGCAGCAGCCCCGCCGGCCCCGCCCCGATGATGCCGACCTGCGTGCGTTCCATGGCGACCATCAAAATGGAAAAGCAGCCGCGCCGCCAGGTTCGTGCCGCGAACAGTGGTTCGGCAACCGAGCAGACGTGAGACAGATTCACAGGTCAACAAGTTGACCCGAGGTTCTCCGCCCCCGTAGCGTTCGCCAAGAGCACCTGCGTTCGGTTTCCGAACAATGAGAAAGAGGTCGGCATGGCGGAGATCGTGTCGCTGGCGGACGCCGTCGGCGGGCTGGTCCGCGACGGCGACACGGTGGCGCTGGAGGGCTTCACCCACCTCATCCCGTTCGCCGCCGGGCACGAGATCATCCGCCAGCGGCGGCGGGACCTCACGCTCGTCAGGATGACGCCCGATGTCATCTACGACCAGCTGATCGGCATGGGCTGCGCCCGCCGGCTGGTCTTCTCGTGGGGCGGCAACCCCGGCGTCGGCTCGCTGCACCGGCTGCGCGACGCGGTCGAGAACGGCTGGCCCCGCCCCCTCGAACTGGAGGAGCACAGCCACGCCGGCATGGCCAACCGGTACGTGGCGGGCGCCAGCGGGCTGCCGTTCGCGGTGCTGCGCGGGTACGTCGGCACCGACCTGGCCGGCCAGACCGCCACCATCAGGCCGATCGAGTGCCCGTTCACCGGCGAGGTCCTCACCGCCGTCCCGGCCCTGACCCCCGACGTCGGCATCGTGCATGCGCAACGCGCCGACCGGGCCGGCAACGTGCAGCTGTGGGGCATCACCGGCGTGCAGAAGGAGGCCGTGCTCGCCGCGAAGCGCAGCCTCGTCACCGTCGAGGAGATCGTCGACGAGCTGACCCCGGTGCCCGACGCGGTCGTGCTGCCCGGCTGGGCGCTCACCTACGTGGCGGTCGCAAGAAACGGGTCGCACCCCTCCTACACGCACGGATACTCGACCCGCGACAACGACTTCTACGTCGCCTGGGACGACATCAGCCGCGACCGCGACCGGTTCGCCGCGTGGATGGAGAGCCATGTCCTATAGCCCGGACGAGATGATGTGCGTCGCCGCGTCGCGCGCGCTGCGCGACCGGGCGGTCTGCTTCGTCGGCATCGGCCTGCCCAGCACCGCGGCCAACCTGGCCCGGCGCACCCACGCGCCGCACCTCGTCCTCATCTACGAGTCCGGCACGCTGGGCGCCAAGCCCGGCACGCTGCCGCTGTCCATCGGCGACGGCATCCTGGCCGACACGGCCGACTCCGTGGTCAGCGTGCCCGAGGTGTTCAACTACTGGCTGCAGCCGGGCCGCGTCGACGTCGGGTTCCTCGGCGCCGCCCAGATCGACCGGTACGCCAACATCAACACGACGATGATCGGCGGCGACTACCAGCACCCGAAGGTCCGCCTGCCCGGCGCCGGCGGGGCGCCGGAGATCGCCGCGTCCTGCCGCGAGGTGGTCGTCATCGTCCGGCAGAACCGACGCGCGTTCGTCGAGCGCGTCGACTTCGTCACGAGCGTCGGCTTCGGGTCCGGCCCGGGCGACCGCGAACGCCTCGGCCTGCGCGGCGCCGGCCCCCGCACGGTCATCACCGACCTCGGCATCCTGGAGGCCGACCCGGCCACCTGCGAGCTGACGCTGACCCACCGGCACCCCGGCGTGGACCCCGACGCGGCACGGTCGGCCACCGGCTGGGACCTCAGAGTGGCCCACGACGTCCGGACCACCCCGCCACCGACCCCGGAGGAGCTCGCCGTGCTGCGAAAGCTGCAACAGACATGACCGAGCGGAGCGAGGTGGCGACATGACCGAGGTGTTCATTCTCGACGCCGTGCGCACGCCGATCGGTCGCTACGGCGGCGCGCTCGCCGACGTCCGCCCCGACGACCTGGCCGCCGTCACGCTGCGCGCGCTCGTCTCCCGTACCCCGGGAATGGATCCTGCGACGATCGACGACGTGCTGCTGGGCGACGCGAACGGGGCGGGCGAGGACAACCGCGACGTGGCGCGCATGGCCGTGCTGCTGGCGGGCCTGCCGACCAGCGTGCCCGGGGCGACCGTCAACCGGCTGTGCGGCTCCGGGCTGGAGGCGGTGATCGGGGCGGCGCGGGCCATCGCGGTCGACGACGCGTCGCTGGTCATCGCAGGCGGCGTCGAGTCGATGAGCCGCGCCCCGTGGGTGCTGTGCAAGCCGGAGCGCGGCTTCCCGCGCGGCCACGAGACGCTGCACTCCACCACGCTGGGCTGGCGCATGGTCAACCCGCGCATGCCCGCCGAGTGGACCGTCGCCCTCGGCGAGGGCGCCGAGATCCTCGCGGACAGATACCGGATCACCCGCGAGGCCCAGGACAGCTTCGCGCTGCGCAGCCACGTCCGCGCGGCTGCTGCCCACACCCACGGTGAGTACGTCCGGGAGCTCGTGACCCTGCCGGAACTGGCAACGGACGAGTCGATCCGCGCGGACACGTCACTGGCGGCGCTGGCCAAGCTCAAGCCCGTGTTCCGCCCGGACGGGACGGTGACGGCGGGCAATTCGTCGCCGCTCAACGACGGGGCGGCTGCGCTGCTGCTCGGCTCCCCGGACGCCGCCGAGCGCGTCGGGGCGCGCCCGCTCGCCCGGATCGTGTCGCGCGCGGTCGTCGGCGTCGACCCGCACCTGTTCGGCATCGGCCCGGTCGGGGCGGCGCGCACCGCGCTGGCCCGGGCCGGCATCGGCTGGTCCGACCTCGCGTCGGTGGAGCTCAACGAGGCGTTCGCGGCGCAGTCGCTGGCCTGCCTGTCCGAGTGGCCCGACCTGGACCCCGAGATCGTCAACCCCGACGGCGGCGCCATCGCGCTGGGCCACCCGCTCGGCTGCTCGGGCGCGCGCCTGCTCGGCTCGCTGGCCTGGCGGCTGCACCGCCGCGGCGGCGGCTACGGCCTGGCCGCCATCTGCATCGGCGTGGGCCAGGGCCTCGCCGTCGTGCTGGAAGGACTCGCGTGATCGTCCTCCCCTCGTACGAGCGGCCGGTGGGGGTGCACCCGCCGCTGGACAGCCCGGGGTACGGGTCGACCGCCCTGCGGCACCCGAAGCGCGACCTCGTGCTGCTGCCGCAGAACCTCACCGAGGTGACCGGCCCGATGCTCGGCGCCGACCGGATCCGGCCCGGCGACGACGACCTGACGCACGCGCTCGGCGGCGAGGCGCAGGGGCAGCGCATCCGGGTGTTCGGCCGGGTGCTCGACTCGGACGGCCGGCCGGTGCGCGACAGCCTCGTCGAGGTGTGGCAGGCCAACGCCGCCGGCCGCTACCGCCACGCGGCGGACAACTGGGACGCCCCGCTCGACCCGCACTTCACCGGCGTCGGCCGGGTGCTCACGGACGCCGACGGGCGGTACGGGTTCACGACCGTCAAGCCCGGGGCGTACCCGTGGCGCAACCACCACAACGCGTGGCGGCCCGCGCACATCCACTTCTCGTTGTTCGGGCGCGCCTTCACCCAGCGCCTCGTCACCCAGATGTACTTTCCGGACGACCCGCTGATCCCGTACGACCCGGTGCTGGGCGCGATCCCCGACCCGGCGGCGCGCGAGCGGCTCGTCTCCCGGTTCAGCCTCGCCGGCACCACGCCGATGTACCAACTGGCGTTCGAGTTCGACATCGTCCTGCGCGGCCCGGCGGCCACGCCCATGGAGGCACCGCACGATGACTGACCTGGCGCCCACCCCGTCCCAGACGGCGGGGCCCTACCTGCACCTCGGGCTGCTGTGGGACGACGGGCCGGACGTGGTCGCCGAGGGCACCCCCGGCGCGATCGTCATCAGCGGGCGGGTCCACGACGGCTCCGGCGCCCCGGTCACGGACGCGCTCGTGGAGACCTGGCAGGCCGACCCGGACGGCCGCTTCGCCCACCCGGACGACCCGCGCGGCCCATCGGCCTGTCCCGGGTTCCGTGGGTGGGGCCGCTGCGCGACCACCGCCGACGGCGGCTACGCGATCCGCACCCTCAAGCCCGGCGCGCTGCCCACGCCCGAGGGCGCCACCGAGGCGCCGCACGTCAACGTGTCGGTCTTCGCGCGCGGGCTGCTCGACCGGGTCGTCACCCGGATCTACTTCGCCGACGAGGACAACGCCGCCGACCCCGTGCTGGCCACGGTGGACGCCGACCGGCGCGACACCCTGATCGCGCGGCCGGTCGACGGCGGCTACCGGTTCGACGTTTGCCTGCAGGGCGCCGGGGAGACGGTGTTCTTCGATGTTTGACGAGACGTTCGGCGCGCCCGCGGCGGTCGCGGCGACAGGCGACGCGGCGTGGGTGCGGGCCATGCTGGACGTCGAGGCCGCCCTGGCGCGCGCGTGCGCGGCCCGCGTCATGATCCCCGAGGCTGCGGCCGACGCGATCGCCACGGCCTGCGCGACGGACCTGGTCGACCCCGCCGACCTCGCCCGCGCGGCGGTCGCCTCCGCCACCCCGGTGATCCCACTCGTCGAGGCGATCCGGGCGGCCGTGCCGGAGCACGCCGAGCACGTCCACGTCGGCGCCACCAGCCAGGACATCGTCGACACCGCGATGATGCTGGTGACCCACCGGACCCGGCCGATCATCGAGAAGGACCTGCGCGGCTGCGTCGACCGCCTCGGCGACCTCGTCAGGCAGCACCGCGACAGCGCGCAGCTGGGCCGGACGCTACTCCAACCGGCCGAGCCGATCACGTTCGCCGGGACGGCCGGCGGGTGGCTGGACGCCATCGGCTATGCCCGGGCGGGCCTGTCCCGCCCACGGCCGGTCGTCCAGCTGGGCGGGGCGGTGGGCAACACCGCCGCCTTCGGCGTCAGGGGCCGGCAGATCGGCATCCAGATGGCCAAGCTGCTCGGCATCCACTACACCGAGCCGTGGCAGACCGACCGGGCGCGGGTCGCCGAGCTGGGGGCCGCGCTCGGTGTGGTCGCCGGCACGCTCGGCAAGGTGGCGCTCGACGTGGTCCTGCTCGCGCAGGCCGAGATCGGCGAGGTGAGCGAGGCCTCCGCCGACGGCGGCCGGTCGTCGGCCATGCCGCACAAGCGCAACCCGGCCCGCGCCGTGCTCACCATCGCCGCCGCCCACCGCGCGCCGGCCCTGGTCGCGACCCTCTTCGCGGGGATGCCGCAGGAGCTGCAGCGCGCCGCGGGCCGCTGGCAGGCCGAGTGGCCCACGCTCACCGAGCTGCTGCGGGTCACCGCCGGCGCCGCCCACCACGCCCGGGCCATGCTCGACAACCTCCAGGTGCACCCGGACCGGATGGCCGCCAACCTCGCCGCGGCCCGGACATGACGCTCCATCACGTGGTCGACGGGCCGGCGGACGCGCCCGTGCTGCTGCTCGGCGGGTCGCTGGGCAGCGACGTCTCGCTGTGGGCGGCGCCCGCCCGGGCGCTGTCGGAGCGCTACCGCGTGGTGCGGTTCGACCACCGGGGGCACGGGCGCTCGCCCGTACCCCCTGGGGTCTGGGACGTTGCGGATCTCGGCCGGGACGTGCTCGCGTTGCTGGACCACCTGGGGGTTGCGCGGGCGCACTACGCCGGCCTGTCGCTGGGCGGGATGGTCGGGATGTGGCTGGCCGCGCACGCGCCCGAGCGGGTGGACCGGCTGGCGCTGGTGTGCACGGCGGCGTTCCTGCCGCCGGCGAAGGGGTGGCTCGACCGCGCGGCGGCGGTGCGGGCCGGCGGCCTCGCGAGCATCGCCGACGCGGTGCTGGCCCGGTGGTTCACGCCCGGGTTCGACCCCGGCCCGGCGCCGCGCGCCATGCTGCTGGGCACGCCGGCGGACGGCTACGCGGCGTGCTGCGAGGCGATCGCCGCCATGGACCTGCGGGCCGACCTGCCCCGCATCGCGGCGCCGACGCTGGTCATCGCGGCGGCCGACGACCTGGCCATCCCGCCGGCGCTGGGCGCCGAGATCGCGGCGACCGTGCCCGGCGCGCGGTTCGCGGTCGTGCCCGGCGCCGCGCACCTCGCGGCGCTGCAGCGACCCGACGCGGTCACGGACCTGTTCGCGCGGCACCTGGCCGGCGAGGTCGTGGGTGACGCGGCCGCAGTGCCGACCGCGACCCGGCACGCCGCGGGCATGGCCGTGCGGCGCGCCGTGCTCGGGGACGCGCACGTCGACCGCGCCGTGGCGGACACGGACGCGTTCACCGCCGACTTCCAGGACCTGATCACCCGGTACGCGTGGGGTGAGGTCTGGACGCGCGACGGGTTGGGCCGGCGCGAACGCAGCCTCATCACGCTGGCCATGCTCGCCACGCTGCGCAGCGGGGAGTTCGCTGTGCACGTGCGGGCCGCGCTGCGTAACGGGGTGACGCCGGAGGAGATCTCCGAGGTGCTGCTCCAGGTCGCCATCTACGCTGGTGTCCCCGCCGCCAACGCGGCGTTCGCGGTGGCCCGGCGTACGCTCGCGGCGACCGGTGAGGAGACAGAGCCGACGTGAGCGAACCGACGACCGAGTTCGTCCAGTCCCTGGACCGTGGGCTGGCGGTGATCCGCGCGTTCGACGCGGAGCACCCCGAGCTGACCCTGGCCGAGGTCGCCCGGGCGACCGGACTGAACCGGGCATCGGCGCGGCGGTTCCTGCACACCCTGGTCGAGCTGGGATACGTCCACTTCGACGGGCGCCTGTTCTCGCTGCGGCCCAAGATCCTCGAGCTCGGGTACGCGTACCTGTCGAGCCTGTCGCTGCCCGAGGTCGCGATGCCGCACCTGGAGCGGCTGGTCGAGCGGGTGCACGAGTCGTCGTCGGTGTGCGTCCTCGACGGCGACGAGGTCGTGTACATCGCCCGCGTGCCCACCCGGCGCATCATGCGCATCGCGATCGCGGTGGGCACCCGGTTCCCGGCGTTCGCCACCTCGATGGGTCGCGTGCTGCTGGCCGGCCAGTCCGACGACTGGCTGGACGGCTACCTGGCGACGGCCAAGCTGTCCGCGATCACCCCGAACACGATCGCGGACGCCAAGCGGTTGCGGGCCGAGTTGCTGTCGATCCGCCGCAGCGGGTACGCCCTCGTCGACCAGGAGTTGGAGGAAGGGCTCATCTCGCTGGCCGCCCCGATCCGCGACGGCGACGGTCGGGTGATCGCGGCCGTGAACCTGTCGACGCACGCGAGCCGGGGCTCGGCCGAACAGATGCGCGAGCAGTTCCTGGAGCCGCTGCGGGAGACCGCGGCGGCGATCGAGGAGGACCTGCGCGCCACGGGAGCAACCTGGCGCTCCTCGCGCTAATTGTGCCTTTGCGTCCGTTTTCAGTGATATACCTGGTCGTAGGAATTGTCACTAAATGGGCGGTTTACCCATGCCTGCAATCTCCCGGCGAACGCGCCGCGCGACCATGTCCGTCACCGCCGCCATGGCGGCCCTGGGCCTGGCCACGGTGCTGGTGATGCTGCCCACGGGCGCGTCGGGGGCGACGGTCGGACCCTTCAACCCCGTGGACCCCACGGACGGATTCCTCGTCTACGTCGCCGAGGACGCCAACCTCATCACGAACGAGAACGAAGGGACCCTCGCGGTCGGCGGCGACCTCACCGTCGGCGGCAACTACCAGCTCGCGTTCGTCACCGCGGGCAACTTCATCGTCCCGGGCGAGACCCTGCCGACCTCGCTCGTCGTGGGCGGGCAGGTCGACTGGGCCGCGAGCACCGCGGGCGTCCGCCTGTACGTCAGCCTCGCGAGCAACGTCCACATCGGCGACATGTCCAACAGCTTCGCGCGCTGGACCGACAACAACAACGCGCAGGTGAGCACCCGCATCCTGCCGGGCAACGACTACAACGCGTACCCGAACATCCAGCTCAACACCCGTCAGGACCCGGCCACCGTCCAGAAGAGCGTGCTGGACTTCAGCACCGCCTTCGCGACGATGGGCCAGCAGGCCACCGCGATGGCCACCTGCGCACAGAACGTCACGCTCACCGACACCGGCGGCACCGCGATCACCCGCCCCATCACCGCCGACACGCAGGTCACGGTCCCGCTGACCGCCGGGGTCACCAACGTGCTCAACCTGACGGCCACCGAGGCCAACCACCTCACGGTCGCGAACTTCCCGACGGCGCCGACGGCCACCTCGCCCCTGATCATCAACGTCGACACGAGCGACGTCGGCGACGACTTCACCTGGCGCATGCCCACGTTGAGCGGCAGCTTCGACGCGCACTACATCCTGTGGAACTTCCCCACCGCGACCCGGATCGTCCAGCCGTCGTCCGCGGCCGCGTCCGTCGAGGGCACCATCTACGCCCCGAACGCGGACTTCATCGACGACAGCCCGGGCAACAACGAGGGCAGCATGGTCGTCAAGTCGCTCATCCACGGCGGCCCGCCGTCGGTCGGGACCGTACGCAGCGGCGAAATCCACAACTTCCCGTTCCTTGCCCAGGTCAGCTGCCTGACCGCCACCCCCACGCCGACCACCACGGAGACCACCGGCACCCCCACCGCAACCACCGCCGCACCCACCGAAACCACCGCCGCACCCACGGAGACCACCGCGGCCCCCACCGAAACAACCGCGGCCCCCACCGAAACAACCGCCGCACCCACCGAAACAACCGCCGCACCCACGGAGACAACGACGGCGCCGACCGGCCCTCCGGTAACGGCAAGCCCGACGGCGGGTGAACCGACGCCCACCGCCACGGGCGGTGGCGGCGGAGGCGGGGCCGCCGGCGGTGGCGGCCTACCCGTCGTCGCGTCGACCACCGGTCTATCGGGTCCACCGGGCGGCACGCTCCCCGTGACAGGGTCCGCCGCAGCCACCGCCCGGGCCTGGGCCGGCGCGGGGCTGATCCTGGCCGGCGCCGCGTTCCTCCTCGCGGCCCGTCGCAGGCGCGACGACGGGGCGTGATCCGCCGGAGGATTGTGTGTGGTGAACCCGCGTTGTTACCGTCGTGCTCCGCCGACGACGGGCTGGGGTGCACGTGGGAATCAAGCAGAGACTCAGGACGGGCCTCAAGGGCAACCGGAGGGTCGCGCTCGGCTGGTCGGTGCTGTTCGTCGCGGCGTACCCGGGACTGTTCGTGGGCGCGGCCATCCCCTCGGCCGCCGCCTTCGCGATCAGCCTGACCGTCGTCTGCCTCGCCGAACGGCAGACCCCGCGCCGCGCGCCGGGCCTGGTCACCGCGCTCAAGCGCGCGCAGCTCGACGCGCCGCACCGGCTGCTGCTGCGCGACGGGGCGATCCTCGCGTTCGCCGTGCGGGTGGCGCCCACCGCGGTGGCCGTCGCGCTCGCCGTGGCGCTGCTGGCGTTGCACCTGCTGCGCGGCCTGCTCGCGAACCGGCTGCGCAACGTGGTGCTGCTGCGCACGTTCCCGCTGCTGACGCGCAACCTGAACCTGGATGCCCTGCGCATCCCGGACGCGCCGCCGGCGTGGCTGGGGCACGCCCACCGCGGCTGGTTGATCTACGCGGGCCTCCCCCTCGCCGCCGGGGTCCTCCTCGACCACCTCGCGGGTACGGGCATGAGCGCGATCATCCTCGCGACGCTGACCGTGGCCGGGGTGGCCGGGGTGGCCGGGATGGCGGCCGCGCACGTCGGCCGCAACCGGCACCTCGGCGACGCGGACCGGGTGAAGGCCGAGATCGCGCGCCAGGTCGCGGCGTTCCGCCCCGAGGTGGTCGTCTACTTCTCGCTCGCCGGCGACGGCACGTCGACATACCAGATCGACCAGTGGCTGCCCACGCTGCACAAGCTGCCGCGGCGCACGCTGATCCTGGTCCGCGAGCGCGTGCACCTGCCCCGTATCGCGCCCACGTCGCTGCCGATCCTGTGCGTGCCGACCTCGGCCGACGTGCAGGATCTGGCGCTGCCGCAGGCCCGGGTGGTGTTCTACGTCGCCCACGCCGCCAAGAACATCCACATGCTGCGCGTACGCAGCGCCCGCCACGTCTTCATCAACCACTGCGAGAGCGACAAGGAGGCGAACTACAACCGGTTCGCCCGCGTCTACGACGAGGTCTGGGTCGCCGGTCCGGCGGCCCGCGACCGGTACCGGGTGGCCGGGGGCGGGGCGGTGGCCGACCGCGACATCGTGGAGGTGGGCCGCCCGCAGACGGCCGGCATCGCCCCGGCGGTCGCGCCGGGCACCCGCCCGTTCACCGTCCTGTACGCCCCGACGTGGGAGGGCGTCGCGTCGACGTTCGATGTCTCGTCCGTGCGCGCCGCCGGCGCCGCCATCGTCACCGCCCTGCTGAGCCTCGATCCGCCGGTCCGCGTCATCTACAAGCCGCACCCGCTCACCGGCAGCCGCGACCCCGGCGCCGCCACCGCCAGCAGAAAGATCGCCGCCCTGGTGGCGGAGGCGAACGCCCGCCGCGCCGCCGACCCGGCCTTCGCGGCCGACCCTTCCTATGTGGCGGATACCGCCACCCGCGCGGCCGCCGCCGAGCAGGTCCGCTCGCTGACGGCCCGCATCGCGGAGCTGGCCGAGCCCTCAGGTGACCGCGACGAGGCGCAGCTCGCCCGCGACCACGGGCGCCGCGACCCGGCCGCCTTCGCGGAGCTGGTCGCGTGCGAGCGGCAGCTGCGGGAGGCCGACTGGGCGGCGGTCGGCCGTTGGTCGCACCGCGTGGTCACCGACCGCGCGCCCGACCTGGTCTCCTGCTACAACGAGGCGGACCTGCTGGTCTGCGACATCTCCGCGGTGGCGTCGGACTTCACGGTCAGCGACAAGCCGTACGTCATGGCGAACGTCTCGGGCATCGACGACGACACGTTCCGGGCGGCGAACGCGACGGCCGCCGGCGCGTACCTGATCGCTCCCGACGCGGCCGGCCTCGCCGAGGTCGTGGCGGCCGTGCGGGGCGCCGCCCCGGGCGCCGACCCGCTGGCCGGGACCCGCCGGATCACCCGGGAGTACCTGCTCGGCCCAGCCGAGCCGGACTCGTACACCCGGTTCGTCGCGGCACTCGACGCGGTGGAGGCGACCCTGCCGGCGCGCACCGTGCCCGCCCAGGCGCGCGGCGAGGTGATCGCGGCCCACGGCTGAGGGGCGCGCCGCTGTTAGCGTGACGTCATGCCGGACCCCCTCATCATCGCGCTGGCCGTCGTCGCCGGCGTCATCGTCGCCGGCCTGGTCGTCTCCGGCGTGCGGCGCCGCGCCCAGGGCACCGACCTGGTCGGCTCCCAGCTGGCCCGGCGCGCCGCCCCGGCCGCCCCACCGGCCACCATGGAGGAACGGATCGCCGACCTCCTGCGGCACGGCCGCAAGATCGAGGCCATCAAGGTGTACCGCGAGGCGACCAGCGCGAACCTCGCGGACGCCAAGCGCGCCGTCGAACGCTTCGAGACCGGCAACCCGCTCTCCCACGACCCGCTGCCGCCCGTCACCCCCAGCGTCCTCGACGACGCCGCCTGGCGCCAGCTCCGCGACCTCACGTCCCGCGGCCAGAAGATCCAGGCCATCAAGCTCTACCGCGACCTGACCGGCGCCAACCTCCGCGACGCCAAGAACGCCATCGACTCCCTCTGACAAAGAATCCTGGGACGGGATCAATGGATGTCCGTGGGTTTCGTCCCAGGATTCCCCAAGAGGATCACGCCCGCTGCCTCCAGTGCCATCGCACGTTACTCGCGCGTACGTGGTTTCGGTAAGGCAACGGTACGCAACATATCGACCACCGTCGTGGTATGAAAACGTTGACAGAGTCCCGGCGGGCCGGAATGCTGTTGCGATCGGCGAAACCCGCTTCGAATTGTGAAACGTCTTCAGTCGCGGAACTCCACCCCGGGAGCCCCATGACGACCACGCTGCCGCCGAGCCTGCTGGCCACGCTGCCCGGAACCGCGTACACGGATCCGGCCGTGTTCGCCCACGAGCAGGAGCTCATCTTCGAACGGATGTGGTTCTGCGCGGTGCGGGCTTCGGACGTGGCCGACGCCGGGGACTTCCGGACCGTCACCGTCGGGCGGGAGAGCGTCATCGTCGTGCGCGGGCACGACGGTGCCGTCAACGCGTTCTTCAACGTGTGCCGCCACCGGGGAGCCCGCGTCTGCACCGAGGAAGCGGGTTCGGTGAAGCGGACGCTGCGGTGCCAGTACCATGCCTGGTCTTATGATCTTGATGGTCGGCTGGTCGCGGCGCCGAACCTGGTGCACATGCCCGACATCGACCGGGTCGCGTTCGGGCTGAGGCCCGCACACACGCGCGAGTGGCTCGGCTACGTGTGGGTGTGTGTCGCCGACGAGCCACCGTCCTTCTCCGACGACGTGGTGGGCGCGGTCGTGACACGGCTGGGCGACGTCGCCTCCATCGACCGCTACGCGCTGCAGGACCTCGCCGTCGGCGCGCACATCCGCTACGACGTCAGGGCCAACTGGAAGCTCATCATCGAGAACTTCATGGAGTGCTACCACTGCTCGACGATCCATCCCGAGCTGGTCAGCGTCCTGCCGGAGTTCGCGAAGGGCTACGCGGCGCAGTATTTCGTCGGCCACGGCGCCGAGTTCGGCCCGCGGATCGAGGGCTTCACGGTCGACGGGTCACCGGGCCACGGGACGATCCCGACGCTCGCGCCCGAACAGGACCGGCGCTACTACGCGGTGACGGTCCGACCCAACCTGTTCATCAACCTGGTGCCGGACCACGCCATCCTCATGCGGATGACGCCGCTGGCCGCCGACCGCACGATCGTGGAGTGCGACTGGCTCTTCCAGCCGCACATCGTCGCGCAGGGCCGCGACCTGACCGCGAGCGTGGAGCTGTTCGACCGGGTCAACCGGCAGGACTTCGACGCGTGCGAGCTCTGCCAGCCGGCGATGTCCTCGCGCGCCTACGCCGGTGGCGGCGTCCTCGTGCCCAGCGAGCACCACCTCGCCGACTTCCACGCCTGGCTGAGCGCGCGGCTCAGCCCAACCAGCCCAGCCCATGACTGATCTCGTCGGCGCCGGCCACGAGCACCGGCGCGCATTCGGTCATCCGGTCCGGCGTGAACCGGTACGCCGGCCCGGACGCGCTCACGGCCGCCACGACGTCGCCGCGACCGTCGCGCACCGGGGCGGCGATGGCGTTGAGCCCGACCTCGTACTCCTCGATGGTCTGCGCGTAGCCGCGCGACACGGCGCCGACGAGGTCCCGCTCCAACGCGGTCCGCGTGACCAGGGTCGCCGGCGTGAAGCGGGCCAGCCCGGCGGTGCGCAGCAGGTCGGCGCGCCGCGTCTTCGGCAGGTACGCCAGCAGGATCTTGCCGCTGGACGTGGCGTGCAGCGGGGTGGCCCGGCCGACCCAGTTCTGCGCGGCGACCGCCGCGGTGCCCTGCACCTGGTCGATGTTGACCGCGTGCTCGTCGCGGGCGACCGCGACGTTGATGGTCTCGCCGAGCGTCGCGGCGAGACGCTCGCACACAGGCCGGGCGCAGCGGCTGAGGTCCATCCGCGCGGTGACCGCGCCGGCCAGCCGCACGATCCCGAAGCCCAACTGGTAGCGCCCGCGGTCGCCGTCCTGCTCCACGAGGCCGCGCGCCTCCAGGGCACCGAGCAGGCGGAACGCCGTGGACTTGTGCACGCCGAGCTCGTCGGCGACCTCGGTCACCCGGCTCGGCCCGCGCCGGGCCAGCAGCTCCAGCACGGTGATGGCGCGGTCGACCGACTGGACGCCGCCGGAGTCCTGGCTGTTGCTCATGGCGAAACCTTAAGCACAATCGTGGGAACGGGGTGGCATGGCGCCGACATATGACGTGGTGATTGTGGGCGGCGGCTCGGCGGGCAGCGTGCTGGCCGACCGGCTCAGCGCCGACCCGGCCATCTCGGTGCTCGTCCTGGAGGCCGGCCGGCCGGACTACCCGTGGGACGTGTACGTGCACATGCCGGCCGCGCTGACCTTCCCGATCGGCAACCGGTTCTACGACTGGGGCTACGAGTCCGAACCTGAGCAGAACCTGAACGGCCGCCGGATCTACCACGCGCGCGGCAAGCTGCTCGGCGGCTCCAGCAGCATCAACGGCATGATCTTCCAGCGGGGCAACCCGCTGGACTACGAGCGCTGGGGCGCCGACCCGGGCATGGAGACCTGGGACTACGCGCACTGCCTGCCGTACTTCAAGAAGTTGGAGGACGCCACGGCGGCCGCGGCGGACGACGAGTTCCGCGGCCACGGCGGCCCGCTGACCCTCGAGCGCGGCCCGGCGGACAACCCGCTGATCGGCGCGTTCTTCGGCGCGGCCCAGCAGGCCGGCTACAACCTCACCGACGACGTCAACGGATACCGCCAGGAGGGCTTCGCGGCCTTCGACCGCACGATCCGCAACGGCCGCCGGTGGTCGGCCACCCGGGCCTACCTACGGCCCGCGATGCGCCGGAGGAACCTGACGGTACGCACGCGCGCGCTCGCGCACCGGGTCCTCTTCGAGGGCACGCGGGCGGTCGGCGTGGTCTACGAACACGGCGGCCGGCTCGAGACCGTCCACGCGGGCGAGGTGATCCTGTGCGGCGGGGCGTTCAACTCGCCGCAGCTGCTGCAGCTGTCCGGCGTCGGCAACGCCGCCGAGCTGGGCGCGCTCGGCATCGAGGTCGTCGCCGACGTACCGGGCGTGGGCGAGCACCTGCAGGACCACCTGGAGGTCTACATCCAGTACGCGTCGACGCAGCCGGTGTCGATGCAGCCGTACCTGAAGTGGCGGCACCGACCGTGGATCGGGGCGGCGTGGCTGTTCGGCCGGACCGGTCCGGGCGCGACCAACCACTTCGAGTCGGGCGGGTTCGTGCGGAGCAATGACGACGTCGCGTACCCGAACCTGATGTTTCATTTTTTGCCGATCGCGGTGCGCTACGACGGGTCGTCGCCGGCGGGCGGACACGGGTACCAGGTGCATGTCGGGCCGATGTATTCCGACGCCCGGGGCAGCGTGAAAGTGCTTTCCTCCGATCCGCGCGCGAAACCCGCGCTGCGGTTCAACTACCTGTCCACCGAGACGGACCGTCGCGAGTGGGTGGAGGCGGTGCGGGTGGCCAGAAACATACTGAACCAACCCGCATTGGCGCCGTTCAATGGTGGCGAGTTGTCGCCGGGCCCGGATGTCGGGACGGACGCGGAGATTCTCGCGTGGGTCGCCCGCGACGCGGAGACGGCCCTGCACCCCTCGTGCACCTGCCGGATGGGGACGGACAACATGTCCGTTGTGGACCCCGCAACCATGGTGGTTAATGGGCTGTCCGGCGTCCGCGTGGTGGACGCGTCGGTGTTCCCGTACATCACCAATGGGAACATCTACGCGCCCACGATGATGGTCGCTGAGAAGGCGGCCGATCTGATCCTGGGCCGTCAACCCCTTGCGCCGTCCACAGTCGAGTTCTACCGTCGCAACGCCCTACCTCATTGATCCGGTACGGTCCCCTGTGGACCTTGCCATGCGTCGATCATCCAACCCGCCGGGATTGTGGCTTAAGTTACAATCATTTAATTTGGTGGAAATGATGGTCGCCAATCCTGAGTCCGATTCATGACGTCCGGCGGTCTGGAGATCCACAGCATCCAGGCGCAGATGGGAAGCGGTGCCACCTGATGAGACCGGCCACAACGCCCACCAACAACCGGCCCTCGCCCACGCGCACAGCGGCTAACGAAGTGGTTGGACACCGCCGCACCCGCGCCGCCCGCGACCGCGCCGGTTGGCAACCGGGCGAGGTGACCGAGCCCGCCGCCGGTCCGCCGGGGGGTCAGTGGTCGCCACCCACCAACATGCCGCCGCCCCCGCCCCCGCCACCCGGCTGGCAGCCCAACGAGGAGCCCGTCGCGCCCGGCCGCACCATCGGCGGCCGGCTCGGCCGCATCCTGGCGCTGCCGTTCGTCGCCGTCGTCGGGCTGCTCTCGGTCGTGGTGGTCAACGACTTCGACGCGTACCAGACGTCGACCCGCGCCACGGCGGCCGTGGAGCTCACGCTGCAGGTTCAGGACCTGGTCCAGGAGCTCCAGGTCGAGCGCGGCATCGTCAGCGGCCTGCTCGGCGGCAACGCCTGGTTCACCAACGTCATGGCTGACGCGCGCACAAAGGTGGACGCCGAGGTCGTCGACCTGCGGGCCAACGCGAGCGGCACCGCCCAGGGCGCCGACCAGGTGCGCAAGGCCGTGACCGCACTGAGCGACCTGGCGTCCGTCCGCGAACGGATCGACAGCAAGAAGATCACCCGCGCGGCCGCCTTCACGTACTACACGCGCCACATCGCGGCGCTCAACGGCATCGACTTCGGCCTCGACCGCGTCAGCGACCAGCGGCTGCGCCGCGCCGCCGTCGCGATGGAGGAGCTCGGCCAGATCAAGGAGACGACCGCTCAGGAGCGGGCGTTCCTCAACGGCGTGTTCGCCGCGGGCGGCTTCAAGGGCAAGGAGTACGTGCAGTTCTCCGCGATCCAGGGCGACTACCAGGCCGCCCTCGACCGCTTCCACCGCTACGCCAACCCGTACCAGAAATGGCTGCTGGACAAGTCGCTCGACACCGGCGCGGCCCGTGAGGCGGCCGCCTTCCGCGAGGTGGCCGTCGCCGCCGGCGCCGGCCGCCGGTTCGTCGTCGACCCGCAGTCGTGGTGGTCGGCGCTCACCACCGTGCTCGACGACATGCGCGAGGTCGAGGAGGAGGTCGGCGAGGGCATCTCGATCCGCGCGCACAACCTGCAGATCGACGCCACCTGGCGACTGGGCCTGCTGCTCGCGCTCGTCGCGATCTGCGTGATCGGCGCGATCATCCTGGTGGTCACGGCCGCCCGGTCGATCACCCGACCGCTGGCGGCGCTGGCCACCGAGGCCGACGCCGTGGCGAGCCGCCGGCTGCCCGACGCCGTGACCCGGGCGCAGGGCGCCACCGAGGTCGAGGATCTCCCGCCGCCCGAGCCCGTACGCGTGCCGGCCCGGGCAAGTCAGGAGATCCACTCGGTGGCGGCGGCACTCGACCGCGTGCAGCACACCGCGTACGCGCTGGCGACCGAGCAGGCGCTGCTGCGCCGCAGCACCACCGAGTCGCTGGCCAACCTGGGCCGGCGCAACCAGAACCTGCTGCGCCGCCAGCTCGGCTTCATCACCCAGCTCGAGCGGGAGGAGACCGACCCGGCGGGCCTGGCCAACCTCTTCGAGCTCGACCACCTGGCGACGCGCATGCGGCGTAACGCGGAGAGCGTCCTCGTGCTCGTCGGCGAGGGCGCCCCGCGCAGCTGGGCGACGCCGCTGCCCGTGGCCGACGTGCTCCGCGCCGCGATCTCCGAAGTGGAGGAGTACCGGCGGGTCCAGCTGCGCCGCATCGACGACGCCTGGATCGGCGGGCAGTACGTGGCGAGCATCGCCCACATGGTCGCCGAGCTGGTGGAGAACGGCCTGTCCTTCTCGCCGCCCGACGTGGACGTCGAGATCCAGGGCCGCCAGCTGCCCGGCAAGTACCTCATCGCCGTGACCGACCAGGGCATCGGCATGGAGGAGGCGGAGCTCATCCGGGCCAACGAGCGCCTGCGCGGCGGCGAGAACTTCCTCACCGCGCCGACCCGCTACCTCGGCCACTACGTGGTCGGCCACCTGGCCCGCCAGATGGACATCGACGTGCAGCTCGCGCAGTCGCCGGTCACGGGCATCACCGCGCGGGTCACGTTGCCCGGCACCGTGCTGGCCTCCCGGCCCAGCGTCACGTCGGGCAGCGCCGGTGACGGCGCACACCAGGCCCGCCAGGCACCGCCCGCGCCCGAGCCGCAGACGTCGTACGCGCGCCAGCCCGAGCCCGCGGCTCCGGCCGCGGCGTCGCAGTGGACGGCCGACTCGTCCTGGGGCGACCCGCTCACCGACTCGTCGTGGGGCCAGACCGACACGTCCTGGATGGACGCGCCGGTCCCGGACACGCCCCGGGCGATCCTGGCGACGCCCGTCTCCGTCGTGGAGTACGTGACGGCGCCCGGCGACTCGTTCGCCCAGCCGACCACCCACATCCCCGTGGTGGGCACCCCCGCCACCGGCGGCGACCGTACCGCCAACGGCCTGCTCAAGCGACAGCCGCGTAGCCGCGCGGCGCAGCCCGGGCCGGCCGTGCCCCAACAACCCGCGGCGCCCCGCGCCGCCGAAATGGATTCCTCGCCGGCGGAGGTCCGGTCGCGCCTGACCTCCCTGCGTGCCGGCATCCTGCGTGGCGAGAACGACACATCGATGGGGCTCGGTGCGTGGCCCGGCTCCGACGCGGAAGGGGGCTCCCGTGCCCGTTGATCTCCAGGCCGACGTCAACAACCTCAACTGGCTGCTGGCGAACTTCGTCCGGAACACCGACGGCGTCCGCGACGCCGTCGCGGTGTCCTCGGACGGCCTGCTGGTGGCCACCTCGGACGGCCTCGACAGGGCCAGCGGCGACCAGCTCGCCGCGATCGTGTCGAGCCTGGTCAGCCTGTCGCGCAGCGCCTCGCGCCGGTACGAGTTCGAGGCGCTCAAGCTGATCATGATCGAGATGAAGCGGGGCTTCCTGCTCGTCTCGGCGATCAGCGGCGGCAGCTGCCTCGGCGTCATCGCGGACTCCACGGGCGACCTCGGCCTCATCGGCTACGAGATCACCACCCTGGCCGACCGCTTCGGCGCCCTGCTGACCCCCGGCCTCATCGCAGAGTCCCGGCGTTACCTACCGCAATGAGCAATCTGGAGGGTCCCAGACTGCCGGATCCCCGGATGATCCCGCAGTGGCAGGCGCCGCCGCCCCGGCGGGCCGTCGACGATGACGGCCCACCGCCGGCACCCGGCCGCCACGCCGAGGACCCGCTCATCCGGCCGTTCTTCGTGACCGGCGGCCGGACGCTGCCGCTCCAGGACGGTCTACGCATCGAGACGCTTGTCAGCGCGCAGCCGTGGGCCGCGCACGCGCCGCTGCGGTTCGAGGCCCAACAGATCGTCGAGCTGTGCCAGTCGCCGCGCTCGGTGGCGGAGATCGCCTCCGGGCTCGGCGTACCGGTGGGGGTCGCGAAGGTGCTCATCGCGGACCTCGCCACCGACGGCTACGTGACGTGTCACCAGACCGTCGAGATTCCCATCGACATCATCGAGAGGATCAGGGACCGTGTTCGGGCGCTCTAGCCAACCGTCACCGCCGATGGCGGTGAAAATCGTGATCAGCGGGGGCTTCGGCGTCGGCAAGACGACCTTCGTCGGGGCCATCTCCGAGATCGAGCCGCTGGTGACAGAGGCCGACATGACCGAGATCTCCATCGGCGTGGACGACACCACCGGCGTCGACGGCAAGACCACCACCACCGTGGCCCTCGACTTCGGCCGGATCAGCCTCGACTCCTCGCTGCTGCTGTACCTCTTCGGCACGCCCGGTCAGGACCGCTTCTCCTTCCTCTGGGAGGACCTGGTCGACGGCGCGCTGGGCGCGGTGATCCTGGTCGACACCCGCCGCATCGAGGACAGCTTCCCGTCCATCGACTTCTTCGAGGACCGGAACATGCCCTTCCTGCTCGCCGTGAACGCGTTCGACTACGCGCCCCGGTTCGCGCTGGAGGAGATCCGCGAGGCCCTCGGCGTGAGCCTCGACGTGCCGATCCTCGAGTGCGACGCGCGCCAGCGCGGTTCGGTCAAGGGCGTTCTCGTGGCGCTCATCGAACAGGTGCTCGCGCACCGCCTGAGCCAGGCCACGGTGGGCACGCGGTGACCGGCGACGCCACGCTCGACGTGCGGCACCTGTGGAAGGTGTTCGGGCCGCGCGCCGAACGGGTCGTCGGCACCCCGCTCGCCGACCTGTCCCGGGCCGATCTGCTCGCGCAGACCGGTTGCGTGGCCGCCGTCAGAAACATTTCCTTACGCGTACGCCCTGGCGAGCTGTTCGTCGTGATGGGACTGTCCGGTTCCGGCAAGTCGACACTGGTGCGCTGCATGAACCGGCTCATCGAGCCGACGGCCGGGCAGGTGCTGCTCGACGGCGAGGACGTCGGCGCGCTGGACGCCCGCGGGCTGCGCGCCCTGCGCCGCAACCGGGTCGGCATGGTGTTCCAGCACTTCGGCCTGCTGCCGCACCGCCGCGTCCTCGACAACGTGGCGTACGGCCTGGAGATCCGGGGCGTGCGCCGCGCCGAGCGCTACCGGCGCGCCAGCGAGGTACTCGACCTGGTCGGCCTGTCCGGGTACGCCGACGCGTACCCCGACCAGCTCTCCGGCGGCATGCAGCAGCGGGTGGGCCTGGGCCGGGCGCTGGCGGTCGACCCGGAGATCCTGCTGTTCGACGAGCCGTTCTCGGCGCTCGACCCGCTGATCCGCCGGGACATGCAGAACGAGGTCATCCGGCTGCACCGCGAGGTCGGCAAGATGATGGTCTTCATCACGCACGACCTGCACGAGGCGCTGCGCCTGGGCGACCGGATCCTCATCATGCGCGACGGGGAGATGGTGCAGGTCGGCCGGCCCGACGAGGTGGTCGGCGCGCCCGCCGACGACTACGTGCGCGACTTCGTCGCCGACGTGCCGCGCTCGCACGTGCTTACGCTGCGCTGGGTGCTGCGCGACCGTCGTCCCGACGACGCCCTCGACGGCCCCGAGCTGGGACCGGACGTGGTGGTGCGCGACGCCGTACGCATCGTGCTCTCGTCGACCGCGCCCGTGCGCGTGGTCGAGGGCGGCCAACTGCTCGGCGTCGTCGACCAGGACGCGATCCTGCGGGTCATCGTGGCCGAGGAGCCCGAGGCCCGGGTCGGCGTCGCCGCCGGGGCCGCCTGATGGCGACGGTCTCCGCGACCGGGTCCACGCCCGTGCCCGCCGCACGCTGGCGCGCCCGGCGGCCGGGCAGGGGAGCCCTGGCGCTCGGCGTCCTCGCGGCGTGGGTGGTCGCCTGGTGGCCGTTGCGCGGGCGGGACACGCTGAGCCTGCCCACCTCCGACCTGACCCCGGCACACGACCGGCTCAACGAGCTGCGCGACTGGGTCGACGCCCACCGGGCCGACAACGCCTTCTTCACGGGGTTCGTCGAGGGCGTCCGGGTCACCGTCGACTCCCTGGCCACGTTCCTGCAGGAGCTGCTGAGCCAGCCCGCGTACGGGCGGCCCGTGCCGGTGATCGGCTGGCTCGGCGTGGTGGCGCTCCTGGCGGCCGTGGCGTTCCGGCTGGCCGGCCTGCGGGTGGCCGTCCTCGCGGCGGCCGGGTTCACGAGCTTCGGGCTGCTCGGGCTCTGGACCGAGAGCATGGACACGCTCGCGCTGACGCTCACGGCCGTACTCATCTGTGTGGTCATCGGCGTGCCGCTGGGTGTCCTGCTGGGCCTGTCGCCCCGCGTCGCCCGCGTGGTGAACCCCGTCCTCGACCTGACGCAGACGCTGCCGACGTTCGCCTACCTGGCCCCGCTGGCGCTGCTGTTCCTCATCGGCCCGGCCACCGGCGTGATCGCCACGGTCATCTACGCGATCGCCCCCGTCGTGCGGATCACCTCGCTGGGCGTCGCCGGCGCGAACGCCGCGGCCCTGGAGAGCGGCCGGTCGCTGGGCGCCACGGGCTGGCAACTGCTGCGCACCGTCCGGCTGCCGGCCGCGCGCCGCATGATCGCCGTGGGCATCAACCAGACCACCATGTGCGCGCTGTCGATGGTGACGATCGCGGCGCTGATCGCCGCGCCGGGCCTGGGCTCGACGGTGCTGCAGTCGCTGCGCATCCACGACACGGGCGGCGCGTTCACCGCCGGCCTCGCGATCGTCATCATGGCCGTGGTCCTGGACCGCATCACCACGGGCGCGATCCGGCGGGCCGAGCGCCGCACGCGCCCGCCGCGGCTCGCGGTGATCGGCGTTGCCGTCGGGGCCGTGGTCGCCGTCTACCTGTCGTACACGTTCTACTGGGCCGCGCTGTTCCCCGGCGATGGCTCCATAGGCACGGCGCTCGCCGACGGGGTGAACGCGGCCACCGACTGGGTCCGGGTCAACCTCGTCGACATCACCGGCGCGATCAAGAACGCCGTGACGTACGGGCTGATCAATCCCCTTGAGGCGCTGCTCGCCCAGTCGCCGTGGTGGCTCGTGTGCGTGGCCGTCCTGGCCCTCACCGCGATCCTCGCCGGCCCGCGCCAACTGCCGATCGTCGCGGTCTGTCTGGGCCTGGTCATCGCGACCGGGCTCTGGGAGGCGGCGATGACGACGCTCGCCGCCACGCTCATCGCGACCGCCCTGGTGCTCGCCGTGGGCGTCGCCTTCGGCGTGTGGCTGGGCCGCAGCGACCGGGCCGACCGGGCGCTGCGCCCGATCCTCGACGCGGCGCAGGTCATGCCGGCGTTCGTGTACCTCGTGCCCTGCCTGGCGCTGTTCGACCCGAGCCGGTTCACCGGGATCATCGCGGCCGTCGTGTTCGCCGCGCCCGTCACCATCAAGCTGATCGCCGCCGGCATCCGCGAGGTGCCCCCGACGATCGTCGAAGCGGCCACGGCGAGCGGCGCGACGGCCGGGCAGATCATCGCGAAGGTGCAGCTGCCGCTGGCCGGGCGCGCGGTCGCGCTGGCCGCTAACCAGGGTCTCAACTACGTGCTGTCCATGGTCGTCGTGGGCGGCCTGGTCGGCAGCGGCGCGCTCGGCTACCTGGTGGTGGCCGGCCTGGTGCAGAACAAGGTCTTCGGCAAGGGCCTGGCCGCCGGCATCGCGATCGTCCTCCTGGGACTCATGTTGGACCGCATCGCCCAGGCGACCGCCGCGCGCGCGGCGCGTGCGCCGAACCAACGACGTCCCATCCCAAGCCCCTCGTCCACAACACAAGGAGATGTCTGAGGTGAAGGTAGGTACACGCTGGGCCACCGCGATGGCAGGCGTCGCCGTTGCGACCCTGCTACTGGCCGGCTGTGGCAAGAAGATCGAGCAGACGGAGGCTCCGGCTACGGCCGCCGCCGCCCCGTGCGGCTCGTTCACGATCGCGGTCAACCCCTGGGTCGGCTACGAGGCGAACGCGGCCGTGGTGCAGTACGTCGCGAAGACGAAGCTGGGCTGCACGGTCACCCTCAAGGAGCTCACGGAGGAGGTGTCCTGGCAGGGGTTCGCGAACGGCCAGGTCGACGTCATCCTGGAGAACTGGGGCCACAACGACCTCAAGCAGAAGTACATCGAGCAGCAGAAGGTCGCCGTCGAGAGCGGTCTGACGGGCAACAAGGGCATCATCGGCTGGTACGTGCCGCCGTGGCTGGCCAAGGAGCACCCCGACATCCTCGACTACAAGAACCTCAACAAGTACGCCGACAAGTTCAAGACCTCCGAGTCGGGCGGCAAGGGTCAGCTGCTCGACGGTGACCCGTCGTACGTGACGAACGACGAGGCGCTCGTGAAGAACCTGGGCCTCAACTTCAAGGTCGTCTACGCCGGCAGCGAGGACGCGCTCATCGCCGCGTTCAAGAAGGCCGAGGCGGAGAAGACCTGGCTGATCGGCTACTTCTACGAGCCGCAGTGGTTCCTCTCCGAGGTGGCGCTGCAGCACGTGAACCTGCCGCCGTACACCCCGGGCTGTGACGCGGACGCCAAGAAGGTCGCCTGCGACTACCAGCCGTACGACCTCGACAAGATCGTCAGCAAGAAGTTCGCCGACTCGGACAGCCCCGCGGTGAACCTCATCAAGAACTTCACCTGGACCAACGACGACCAGAACTCCGTGGCCATCGACATCTCGAAGAAGGTGAGCTACGAGGACGCGGCCAAGAAGTGGGTGGACGCGAACCCCGACAAGGTCGCCGCCTGGCTGAAGTAGTCGCTCCACCGCACGTCGCGGGCCGGTCGCAGCTCTCTGCGGCCGGCCCGTTTTCTGTCGCCCTCCGGGCGGTCATTCGCGTCCGTTGGTGGCATCCTCATCGTCGTGGATGAACGCGCGAACATGCGGGCCGCCGACGTCGACCGGCAGGCCGTGGCCGACCGCCTCCGTGAGGCGCTCAACGAAGGCCGCCTCAACCTGCACGAGTACGACGAACGCCTGCAGCAGGCCTACGCCGCGAGGACGTACGGCGAGCTGGACGGCCTGCTCGACGACCTGCCGTCGGTGGCCCCGGAGGCGAAGTCCCAACTGGCGCCGCGCGCGACGGCCGCCGACCCGGCCGTGGCCGCCGGCGACGACAGCCCGCGCCGCTGGCTGGCCGGCATGTGGGGCCCGTGGCTCGCCACGTCCGTCATCTGCACCGGCATCTGGGCCGCGTCGCAGGTCGCCGCCGGCGGCTTCTACTGGAACACGTTCTGGCCCATCTGGGTGATCGGCCCGTGGGGCGCCGTCTGCCTGGCCCGCACGTTACGCAGCTTCATCGACCCGGACCACGCCGAGGACCAGCGCCGCGCCTACCGCGAGGCCCGCCGCGACGCCCGCCGCGACGCCCGCAAGGACCGCCGCGACCGCTGACCGGCCCCTCCCGCCGCACCGCCGCAGCGCACACCCGGCAGGCCGCACGCGGCTGCCCCGACGGCAGATGTGCACACACGTGGCGAGGCCCCGCGCTCCACCGTCGCTAACTGGTGCGAACGTAGCGAGGCCCGCGCTTCCAGCGTCGCCAACTGTGCACACGTCGCGACCCACGCCCACACGGATCCGCCAACTGTGCACAGTTGGCGGCCCGGGCCGTCCCGCACCTCGCCAGAAGCGCACAGTTAGCGAGGCGAGGCCTCCCGCACCTCGCCAAGAGCGCCCATATAGCGACCGGTCCGTCTCGCGCCGGTGGCGGGCTCAGCAACCCGACACCCGCCGAGCGGCCGGCCCGGTGACGGTACCCACGACAAAGGGCGCTCGCCACACGCTCATCGCGGCGTTGACCTGGGGTTACGCGGTATGAGGGGCGCACGTTCGCCGGGCTACCCGTGCGGGGCGTTGACAGGGCCACCCCGCGGCCGGGAGGCTTGTTGCGGTATTCGGACGTGTTGCTCACAGCGCATCTGCGCGGGAGGGCGGCCGGTGAAGGTTGTCATCGTGGGCGCCGGGGTGGTCGGGGCGGCGCTGGCCGACGAGTTGTCCGTGCGCGGCTGGACCGACGTTACCGTCGTCGACCAGGGCGCGTTGCCCAGGCCCGGTGGCAGCACGTCGCACGCGCCCGGGCTGGTGTTCCAGGTCAACAGCGCGAAGGCGATGACGAAGCTGGCCCGCTACACGGTCGAGAAGCTGGGCGCCCTGACGCACGAAGGGCGGCCGTGCTTCACCCGTACCGGCAGTCTTGAGGTCGCCACGACCGAGGAAAGGCTCGCCGAGCTGCACCGACGGCACGGCTGGGCCACCTCCTGGGGCCTGCTCTCGCACGTGCTCGACGCCCAGGAGACCGTCGGGAAGCACGACCTGCTCAACCGGGACGAAGTCCTCGGCGGCCTCTTCGTACCGTCCGACGGGCTGGTGCACGCGGTCGACGCCGTAGCCGCCCAACTGAGCCGGGCCCGGCAACGAGGCGTCAAGGTCCTGGACCGGCACCGGGTGCTCGACATCCGCACCACCACCGACAGCGAGCTGGACGGCAACGGGCGCCCCCGGGTGACCGCCGTGGTCACCGACCGGGGCGAGCTGCCCGCCGACATCGTCGTCTGCGCGGCCGGCATCTGGGGGCCGCTCGTCGCGGCCATGGTGGGGGTGAGCCTGCCCCTGACACCGCTCGCGCATCAGCTGGCGTGGTCGACGCCGTTGGGCGTACTCGATAAGGGGAGCGAAGCGACCCGGCCCATCCTGCGGCACCAGGGCGCGGACCTGTACGTGCGGGAGCGGTTCGACCGGCTCGGCGTCGGCTACTACGGCCACGACCCGCTCCCGGTCGCCGCCCAAGAGATCAGGTCAGTCGAGGACGCCGAGGTCATGCCGTCGGTGCTGGACTTCACCCCGGACGACTTCGCCCCCGGCTGGGCCGCCGCGCAACAGCTCATCCCCGCGCTGCGGGACGCGACCGTGGCAGAGGGCATCAACGGCCTGTTCTCGTTCACGCCCGACCAGATGCCGCTGCTCGGCGAGGCGCGGGACGTGGCGGGGTTCTGGGTGGCCGAGGCCGTGTGGGTCACCCACTCGGCGGGGGTCGCGAAGGCCGTCGCGGAGTGGCTGGTCGAGGGGCGCAGCGAGTCGTTCGCGCTGCACGAGTGCGACGTCAACCGGTTCGAGCCCTACCAGCTCGGGCCCGTCTACGTCGAGACGAGGAACAGACGCAACTACATCGAGGTGTACGACGTGCTGCACCCGCTCGACCCGATGGTCGAGCTGCGGCCCATCCGCACCAGCCCGTTCTACCCCCGCCACCAGGCGCTCGGCGGCTACTTCCTGGAGGCCGGTGGCTACGAGCGCCCGCACTGGTTCGAGGCGAACGCCGGCCTGCTCGACCGCTACGAGGTCACCGCGCCGAACAGCTGGGCCGCGCGGCACTGGTCGCCGATGGTCGGCGCCGAGGCGCGCCACACCCGGGAGGCGGTCGCGTTCTACGACATGACGCCGCTGCGCCGCGTCGCGGTCACCGGGCCGGGGGCGACGGCACTCCTGCGCTGGCTCACCACCGGCAACGTGGACCGTTCCGTCGGATCTGTCACCTACTGCCTGCTGCTCGACGCGGCCGGGCGCATCCGCAGCGACGTGACCGTCGCGCGACTGGGCGAGGACCACTACCAGGTCGGCGTCAACGGGCACCTGGACCTCGACTGGCTCACCCGGCACGCCGACGCGATCGACGCCCCGGTGCGGGTCACCGAGATCACCGGCGCGACCTGCTGCGTCGGCGTCTGGGGCCCGCGCGCCCGCGACCTGATCCGCGACCTGACCGGGGAACTCGACCACCTGCGCTACTTCCAGGGCGCCCGCGCCCACATCGGCGCCGCGCCGGTCACCGCGCTGCGGCTGTCCTACGTCGGCGAGCTCGGCTACGAGCTGTACACGGACGCCGATCACGGGCTGGCGCTGTGGGACGCGCTCTGGGACGCGGGCCGGCGTCACGACGCGATCGCGGCCGGCCGGGGCGCTTTCACGAGCCTGCGCCTCGAGAAGGGCTACCGGGCGTACGGGGTCGACATGACCGACGAGCACGACCCGTTCGAGGCGGGGCTGGACTTCGCCGTGAAGCTGACCGACGGCCGCGAGTTCGTGGGCCGCGAGGCGCTCCTGCTGCGCGCCGCGGCGGGCCCCGGCCGGCGCCTGGCCTGCCTCACCATCGACGACCCGGTCGACGTGGTCATGGGCAAGGAGCCGGTGTACGACGGGACGGGCTGCGTCGGCTACGTCACCAGCGCCGGCTACGGGTACACGGTCGGCAAGGGCATCGCGTACGCCTGGTTGCCCGCGGCCCTCGCCGTGCCGGGCCGCGAGGTGCAGATCGGCTACTTCGACCAGCGCGTCGACGCGGTGGTCGCGAACGCGCCGCTGTTCGACCCGGCGATGACGAGGCTGCGCGCGTGACGCATCCGGCACATCTGTGGCGCAACCCCGACCCCCGACGCACCTACGAGGTCGTCATCGTCGGTGCCGGCGGGCACGGGCTGGCCACCGCCTACTATCTCGCCCGCAACCACGGCATCACCGACGTGGCCGTACTCGAGAAGGGGTGGCTCGCGGGCGGCAACATGGCCCGCAACACGACGATCATCCGCTCGAACTACCTGTGGGAGGCCAGCGCCGGCATCTACGAGCACGCCCTCAAGCTGTGGGAGGGCCTTGAGGAGGAGCTGGAGTACCCGCTGCTGTTCAGCCAGCGGGGCGTGCTCAACCTGGCCCACTCCGAGCAGGACGTGCGCGACGGCGTGCGTCGGGTGCACGCCAACCGCCTGGCCGGCATCGACGCGGACTGGCTCACGCCGGACGAGATCACGCGGCTGTGTCCGATCGTCAATACGGACCCGGGCCTGCGCTATCCCGTGCTGGGCGCCACCTACCAGCCGCGCGCCGGCATCGCCAAGCACGACCACGTGGCGTGGGGCTTCGCCCGGGGCGCGGACGCGCTCGGCGTCGACCTGATCCAGAACTGCGAGGTCACCGGCTTCCTGCGCGACGGCACCCGACTCGTGGGGGTGAGCACAACCCGGGGCGACATCCGCGCCGGGACGGTCGCCCTGTCCGCGGCCGGGCACACTAGCGTGCTCGCCGCCATGGTCGGCCTGCCCTTGCCGCTGCAGAGCCACCCGCTGCAGGCCCTGGTCTCCGAGCTGCTGGAGCCGATCCACCCCACGGTGGTCATGTCCAACGCCGTGCACGTGTACGTCAGCCAGGCCCACAAGGGCGAACTCGTCATGGGTGCCGGCATCGACGCGTACAACTCGTACACCCAGCGCGGCGGCCTGCACGTCATCGAGGCGCAGATGGCCGCCGCGCTGGAGCTGTTCCCGGTCTTCGCGGGCGCGCACGTGCTGCGCACCTGGGGCGGCATCGTGGACGTCTCCCCCGACGCATCGCCGATCATCGGCCCGACCGGCATCGACGGCCTGCTCGTCAACTGCGGCTGGGGTACGGGCGGCTTCAAGGCCACCCCCGGCATCGGCTGGGTCTACGCCGACACGATCGCGCACGGCCGCCCGCACCCGCTCGCGGTGCCGTTCGCGCTGGAGCGGTTCACCACCGGGGCCCTCGTCGACGAGCACGGCGCCGCCGCCGTGGCGCACTGAAACGGAGTCGGAGTGCTGCTCATCCGGTGCCCATGGTGCGGGCCGCGCAACGAGACCGAGTTCCACTACGGCGGCCAGGCGGGCGTCGCCTACCCGGCGGACCCGGCCGCGCTGAGCGACGAGGAGTGGGGCCGCTTCCTGTTCGTGCGCGCCAACCCGAAGGGCGCGTGGGAGGAGCGCTGGTCGCACGCGGCCGGCTGCCGCCGCTGGTTCACGTTGCGCCGCGACACGTCGACGAACGAGATGCTCCCGTGAGCCGGCATCTGTCCGCCGGGCGCATCGACCGCGCCCGGGCGCTGCGCTTCACCTTCGACGGCGTCACGTTCGAGGGGTACGCCGGGGACACGCTCGCTTCGGCGTTGCTGGCCAACGGCATCCACCACGTGTCGACGTCGGTGACGCACGGCCGTCCGCGCGGCATCCTCACGGCCGGCAGCGAGGAGCCGACCGCCCTCGTGCGGGTCGACGCCCCCTACGTCGAACCGATGCGCACGGCCACCACGGTCGAGCTGGTCGACGGCCTGGTCGCCGAGCCGCTCGCGGGGCGCGGCCGGCTCAGCGGCCCGGACGGGGCCCGCTACGACGCCGTCTGGGCGCACTGCGACGTGCTGGTCGTCGGTGCCGGCCCGGTCGGCCTGTCGGCGGCCGCCGACGCGGCGCGCGAGGGCGCCCGGGTGATCCTCGTCGACGAGCGCCCCGAGCTGGGCGGTTCCGCGCTCGACCTGGGCACCGCCTTCGAGACCCGCGACCTGATCGCCGACGACCTGGCGGTCCTGCGGTCCCACGCCAGCTCGCCGGAGGTGACCCTGCTGTCCCGCACCACCGCCCTCGGCGTCTACGACGACGGGTTCGTGGCGGCGGTCCAGCATCGCACCGATCACCTGCCGGCCGGCGCCGGCGGCACGCGGCAGCGGCTGTGGCGCATCCGGGCGAAGCGGATCCTGCTGGCCACCGGCTGGCACGAGCGCCCGCTCGCGTTCGAGGGCAACGACCTGCCGGGCGTCATGCTCGCCTCGGCCGCGGTGTCCTACCTGCACCGGTACGGGGTCCTGGTCGGTCGCCGCGCCGTCGTGGTGACGACGAACGACACCGGGCACGCGGCGGCCGCCACCCTCGCCGCCGCCGGGGTCGAGGTCGCCGCGACCGTGGACACGCGCGACGCGTACCCCCGGATTGAGGTTTTCGGCGGCACGCGGGTGCAGGGCGTCGCGGTGCGTGACCGGCGCTACGACGCGGACGTGGTGCTGGTCGCCGGCGGGTTCAGCCCGGTGCTGCAGCTCTACAGCCAGGCGGGCGGGCGGCTGCGCTACGACGCGGCGATCGGCGCGATGGTGCCGGACGGCTGCCGGGCGGCGGTCGGGTACATCTCGCCGCTGCCGCCGCCGAGCCACGTGCCGGCGCCGCAGGGCGGGTATGTGGATCTGCAGCGGGACGTTCTGGTCTCCGACGTGGCCCGGGCGACCGGGGCGGGGCTGCGGTCGGTGGAGCACGTGAAGCGCTACACGACGGCGGGGACGGCGCACGACCAGGGCAAGACGTCCGGGTTCCTGACGTCCTCGACGGTCGCGGCCGGTCTCGGCACCGGGATGGAACTGACCACCTTCCGCCCGCCCTACGTGCCGGTGCTGTTCGCGGCGCTCGCGGGGCGCGACCGGGGCGCGCTGTTCGACCCGGTACGGGAGACGTCGCTGCACGACGCGCACGTGGCGCTCGGGGCGGTCTTCGAGAACGTGGGCCAGTGGCGGCGGGCCCGCTACTACCCTCGCGGCGGCGAGTCGATGGACGAGGCGGTGGACCGGGAGTGCCGGGCGGCGCGCGGCGGCGTGGCCATCATGGACGCCTCGACGCTCGGCAAGATCGAGGTCGTCGGCCCGGACGCGGGCGTGTTCCTGGACCGCGTCTACACCAACGTGATCAGCTCGTTGCCGGTCGGCGCGATCCGCTACGGGGTCATGTGCGGCCTCGACGGGATGGTGTTCGACGACGGCACCGTCGCGCGGCTCGCCGATGACCGCTTCCTGGTCACGACGACGACCGGCAACGCGGCCCGGGTGCTCGACTGGATGGAGGAGTGGCTCCAGACGGAGTGGCCCGACCTGCGCGTGTGGTGCACGTCGGTCACCGAGCAGTGGGCGACCGTCGCGGTCGTCGGCCCGCGGGCCCGTTCGCTCCTGCCCGCCGGGTGCCACGACCTGCCGTTCATGCGCTGGCAGGACGCGGTCGTTGCCGGCATGCCGGCACGGGTGTGCCGGATCAGCTTCTCCGGCGAGCTGGCGTACGAGATCAACGTGCCGTGGTCACGCGGGCCCGCCCTGTGGGGCGCCTTGATCGGCACGGGCGCGACCCCCTACGGCACCGAGACGATGCACGTGCTGCGCGCCGAGAAGGGCTACCCCATCATCGGCCAGGACACCGACGGCACCGTCACGCCGCACGACCTGGGCCTGAGCTGGGCCGTGTCGAGGACGAAGCCCGATTTCATCGGCAAGCGCTCGCTGGCGCGCCCGGACACGTCCCGCGCCGGCCGCAAGCATCTCGTCGGCATCCTGCCGTTGGATCCATCCATCCGGCTGCCCGAGGGGTCGCACCTCGTTACCGACGGTGTCCCGGTCGGGCACGTGACGTCGAGCTACCATAGCGAGACGCTGGGGCGCACGTTCGCGCTTGCTCTGCTTACCTCAGGTAGGCACCGCCACGGCGAGACGCTGGCAGCGACCCTGCTCGACGGCCCCAAGCTGCGAACCGTCCCGGTGACGGTGGTCAGCCCGGTCCTCCACGACCCAGACAACACCCGCCGTGACGGCGACCGAGCCGAGCCCGTCGCGTTGTCCGCATCGGATGCCGCCCGGCGCCCGCTCGCGGCCTTCGCCGGCGACGGCGTGCACCTCACCGAGCTGCCGCTGTTCGCCCAGCTCAACGTCCGCGCCCCGGCCTGGATGCCGCCCAGCACCGCGCACGTCACCGCCACCCACACGGCCCTCTGGCTGGGCCCTGACGAAACCCTCCTGGTGAGTACGCCCGAGAGCGCGCCCTCGGACCCGTCGACCTGGCCGCCCGCAGGGGCGTACTCGGTGGTGGACGTTTCGGAGGCGCGCGTCGCGATCGCGGTGACCGGCCCACTGGCCCGCCAGCTTTTCGCTTTCGGTTGCGCCCTCGACCTGCACCCGACCGCATTCCCGGTCGGCTCCTGCGCCCAGACGGTAATCGCCCGAGCCCCGACGCTCCTCTGGCACCCGGCCACCGACGATTACCGCATGCTGGTGCGTCCGTCGTTCGCCCGGTACACGGCCGCGTGGCTCATCGACGCGGCCGCTGGGTATGGTGGCCAGCCATGGGAACGCGTCGGAGGTACACGCGACTAGCTCCGGCCGAGCTGCACCAGGCACTGGGTGACCCGGACTACGCCAAGCGCCGGTTCGGGGAACTGCGTAACGACTACTACGCACAGGCCGGGGATCGACCATCGCCGGAGGAGGCGCGCGTCCTCGGCGTGGACAAATGGTGGGAGGAAATCGACGTCGTGCTACGTGCGGCTGGTATGCCCGTCGCAGTGCATTGCGGCGTTGACCATCTCTGGCCGCGCGAAAAGCCGATCGACTCGTTCTGGGAATACTTCGGCGAGGACGAACAGCGGAGCATGAGCCCGCCAACATATCTGACCCCCGCGAACACCGCGAACGTTGCGGAGTGGATGTCAACCCGGCCATTCGACGGACTGCTCGCCACATTGGATGCCGAGGGCACCGCTGCGCTCGTGGCTTTGGGCGGCTATCCGGCCAAAGATTACGAGGTTGTCGCCTACCTCGACGTTATCCGAGTCTTCGGCGACAGGGTGCGGCGCTTCTTCGCTGCTGCCGCGCAATCCGGCGACGCGATAGTGACTGACCTTGGCTGACGGTCCCTTGACGAGTTGCGGCGGGAGGACGTTAGTTCCAGCGGAACCACGCTTCCGGCCCGTCGATGTGCAGCAGGAACTCGGCGACCGGGCCTGACGGTGCCGCCAGCGTCATCGTCGAGGCACGGGAAGTCGGCGTCCGTCACCGTGATGGCGCCCAGCACCTCGTCGCCGCGACGCAGCTGCCAGACCTCGCCGATCACGCTCATGCCGTCAGTCGGCGGCCTGGGTGGGCGGTTGCTGCTCGGAGGCGGGCGGATTGTTGGGCGTCTCCCCCGGGTCCGGCCCGCCTGTCTGGGTCGGCTCGCCGGACGGCTCGCCGGCCGTCGGGGCCACGGTGGGGCCGGCGGTCGGCGGGGCGGTGGTGGTCACCGGGCCGTCGCCCGAGTCCGGCCGGGTGGGCGGCGGCTCGTCCACCGGACCGACGAGGACGGGCTGGCACGCGACGCCGTTGACGGTGAAGACGCTCGGCATCGGGTTGCGCTCGGCGTAGCTGCCCTCGAAGGCGAGCGTGACCTGCTTCTGCGGCTCGATCCTGTGGGCCTTGGTGCTGAGCCGGGCCGGGAACACCGACACGGTCTGCCCCTCCTGCCCCCACCCGACCGCCGCGCTCGGCGTGGGCGCCGCGGTGGATCGGAGCGTGGACAGCTTGAGGCCGCCCAGACGCTCGACGCGCTGGCTGCCCGGGTACCGGAAGGTGACGTTCCAGTCGCCCTCGATCGGCGTCGCGCCGTCGTTGGCGATCATCATGTCGCCGCTGAACCGGGTGCCGTTGTCGCTGCGCACCCAGTACGTGGCCGTGCAGGCCAGCGCCGGGCCGGTGGGCGACGCGGGCGGATCGGCGACTTTCCCCTTGGCCGCCCGGTCGGCGCTGGCCCACACGGCGAAGGCCACCCCGGCGGCCAGCGCAGAGACGAGGAAGCCCGCCAGCACGGGGCGCAGCCCCCGGCGACGCGGCGGCGGGGCGACGAGGCCGGTCGGGTCGTTCGCCCCGGGCAGGAACGATGTCACGTTGAGCGCGTTGTCGCCGGTGATCCGCGCCGGCCGGACGGCCGGACGGCGGCGGGTGGCGGCCTCGGGTACGGGCAGCGCGCCGAGGACCTCGGCCAGCTCGCCGGCCGTGGGCCGCGCCGCCGGGTCCTTGGCCAGGCACCGGTCGCAGATGTCGATCAGCTCGGCGGGGATCTCCGCGTCGGTGCCGGCGGCGTCGTGGGTGGGCAGCGGCGCGGGCGGCGTGTGCGCGTGGGCGAACAGCAGTGACTCCGCCGTCGTGGCCGGCCACGGCGCCTTGCCCGCGATGCACCGGTAGAGGGTCAAACCCAGGGCGTACACGTCGGCGGCCGGTTCGATCGCGTGGCCGGAGATGCGTTCGGGCGCGACGAAGCCGGGCGTGCCGAAGACCGCGCCCTCCTCGTCCTGCTCGCCGACGATGGCCGAGATGCCGAAGTCCACGATCTTCGGGCCGGTCGTGGAGAGCACGATGTTGGCGGGCTTGATGTCGTGGTGCACGAGGCCGCGCGCGTGGGCGGCGGAGAGGCCCTCGGCGACCTGCGCGCAGATGGCGGCCGCCCGGTACCACGGCAGCTGCCCGGCGCTCAACGCGTCGCTCAGCGACGGACCGTCAATCAATTCCATGACGACGTACGGGCGCACCGCGCCGTCCACGTCGGTCCACTCGCCGTAGTCGTGCACCACGCTGATGTGCGGGTGGGCGAGCCGCGCGGCGGCCCGCGCCTCGCGCTGGATGCGCTGGCGGAAGCTGGCGTCCTTGGCGAGATTGGGGGAAAGGATCTTGACGGCGACCGGCCGGCCCAGCACGTCGTCGTGCGCCCGCCACACCACCGCCATGCCGCCCGTGCCGATCAGATCAAGCAGGCGGTACCGACCCCCGAGGACATCCACGAGGCATTATTGCCCGCGGGAGCAAATCAACGAACGTCGGCCGGCACGAGTTCCGGCGCCTCGGTCGCCCGCGCGGCCGCGCGACCGCGGACCCCCACCACGACCGCCGCCGTGACCGCCACGGTCGCCACGATGAGCACGAGCGCGTTGGGCGCGCCGAACATCTTCAGCGCGCTGCTCAGCAGCACGACGACCAGCGCCGACCGGACCAGGCCGGCGGGGGCGCGGGACGAGAGGCGGGCGCCCAGCAGCACGCCGGGCACCGAGCCGACCAGGATCGCGGCGGCCAGGTCCAGGTGGAGGTCGCCGAAGAAGGTGTGGCCGAGCGCGGCGGCCGCGACGAGCGGCACCGCCTGCACGAGGTCCGTGCCGACCAGGTCGTTGGGCCGCAGCGCGGGGTAGAGCGCCAGCAGGATCACGATGATCAACGAGCCCGAGCCGACCGAGGTCAGCCCGACGATGAGCCCGCCGCCCGCGCCGAGCAGCGCGGTCGGCAGCGGCCGGACCACGATCGGCCCGCTGACCTTGGTTGCAGACCTGCGCCGGCCCGAGTACGCCTTGGCGACGAGACCGAACGCGGCGAGCACCAGGGCCGCGCCGAGGGCGTACTTGATCGCGTCCTGCACGGACGCGTCGCTCGGCAGCACCCGGGTGAGCAGCACGCCGAGGAAGGCGGCGGGCACGCTGCCGAGGCACAGCCAGCGGACGAGCTCCCAGTTCACGGTGCCCCGGCGGGCGTGCACCCAGCCGCCGAACGGCTTCATGACGGCGCTCGCGACGAGGTCGCTGGAGACGGCCGCGAGCGGCGGCACGCCGAACGCCAGCACGAGCAGCGGCGTCATCAGCGCCCCACCACCCATGCCGGTCAGGCCGACCACCAGGCCCACGCCGAACCCGGCGAGCGTCAACAGCAGGTCCACACCCGGAAGTGTGATTAATGCGGCCGCGGGTTGTCCACTTACCAGGGCGAGTCAGTAGAGAATTCCCAGCTCACGGGACGCCCGGCACTGAAAATCCGGACGTCGGCAGATCTTGGGGGCGATAACGGCCCATAGGATGTGCTCGCGCACAAGATCGCCCAGCGAGCCCAGGCCGTCTTCCGGTAACGCCCGGCGGAGAACCGGACATAGTGGAGGGACCGCGCCATGACAGAGGCACGCTCGCAAACCCGGCGTACTGGTTGGTCTTCGCACTGCCGTGGCCCGGCCCTCGAGCTGCGCCGCCAGGGCGCGCTCAGAGAATAGAGGGATTCACATCTTGACCGCGCTCCATGGCTGTGGGACGGTCCTCCCTAGAACTGTTTGGAAACTTTCCTAACTGTAAGGGGAGGGTTCATGAGACGTTCCGTGCGCCGCGCGATGATCGCCGGCGCGGCAGCGGTCCTGGCGGTCGCGATGATTCCGGCCGTCAACGCGCTCGCGGCGGGCAGCGTCACCGCCACGTTCACCGCCTCGTCGGACTGGGGCACCGGTCACGAGGTCAAGGTGACCGTCACCAACGGATCCGACGCCACCGTCAACACCTGGCAGATCGCCTTCGACCTGCCGTCCGGCACCACCATCTCCAGCTTCTGGGACGCGGACGTCACCAGCAGCGGCACCCGTTACACGGCCACGAAGAAGAGCTGGGCGGGTCCCCTCGCGCCCGGCGCCTCCTTCAGCTGGGGCTACATCGCCACCGGCGCGTACAGGGCGCCGCAGAACTGCACCATCAACGGCGGCGCGTGCGGCGGCGGCACCACGCCGACCAGCAGCGTGCCGACCACGACCCGCGCGGCCACGTCGGCCCCTCCGACGAGCACCAGGCCGCCGACCAGCAGCGTTCCGACGACCGCCGTTCCGACGACCACGGTCCCCACCACGGGAACGGGCGGCGGAAAGAAGGTCCTCGGCTACTTCGTGGAGTGGGGCGTCTACCAGCGCAACTACCACGTCAAGAACATCGTGACGAGCGGCTCGGCGGCCAAGCTCACGCATATCAACTACGCCTTCGGCAACGTCACAGGCGGGGCGTGCGCGATCGGCGACTCGTACGCGGACTACGACAAGGCGTACACGGCGGCGGACAGCGTCGACGGCGTCGCCGACACCTGGGACGCCGGCGCGCTGCGCGGCAGCTTCGGGCAGCTGCGCAAGCTCAAGAAGCTGTACCCGAACATCAAGATCCTTTGGTCGTTCGGCGGCTGGACCTGGTCCGGCGGCTTCGCGCAGGCGGCGGCGAACCCGACCGCGTTCGCGAACTCCTGCTACAACCTGGTCGAGGACCCGCGCTGGGCGGACGTGTTCGACGGCATCGACATCGACTGGGAGTACCCGAACGCGTGCGGCCTGAGCTGTGACGCCAGCGGCTTCGCGTCGTTCAGGACCCTGATGTCGGCGCTGCGCGCCCGGTTCGGCTCGAACAACCTGGTGACGGCGGCCATCACGGCCGACGGCACGAGCGGCGGCAAGATCGACGCGGCCGACTACGCGGGCGCGGCGCAGTACGTCGACTGGTACAACGTCATGACGTACGACTACTTCGGTCCGTGGGCGGCGCAGGGCCCGACGGCGCCGCACTCGCCGCTGACGTCGTACGCCGGCATCCCGCAGGCCGGGTTCTACGCCGACAACGCGATCCAGAAGCTCAAGTCGAAGGGCATCCCCTCGGCCAAGCTCCTGCTCGGCATCGGGTTCTACGGCAAGGGCTGGACGGGCGTCACCCAGGCGACCCCCGGCGGCACGGCGACCGGCCCGGCGCCCGGCACCTACGAGCCCGGCACCGAGGACTACAAGGTCCTCAAGACCCGCTGCCCGAGCACGGGCACGATCGCGGGCACGGCGTACGCCTTCTGCGGCGGACAGTGGTGGAGCTACGACACCCCGTCCACCATCACCGGAAAGATGACGTACTCCAAGAACCAGAGCCTCGGCGGCGCCTTCTTCTGGGAACTGTCGGGCGACACCACCAACGGTGAGCTGATCACCGCGATGCGCTCCGGCCTAGGCTGACCCGCATCGCACCCCGTGGGGGAGTCGACCGGTGGTCGGCTCCCCCACTGCCTTTTGCACACCCGTCACGCCGCCCCTCGCCACATGTGCACATGCGACGCCCGGCGACGACCCACCGCCGCGACATCGGCCCTCCGGACGGACCCGCCCACGACATGTGCACCGAGCACGGGCCACCACCACGGCCCACCCCCCGCATGTGCACACTTGGCGGACTGCCTCCGAGCCTGCCCACCAGGTGTGCACAGTTGGCGGCCCGATCGCCGACCAGCGTCACCAACTGTGAGCTTCTGGCGGAGACGCAGCACTCGGACCTCACCAAAAGTGAGCTTCTGGCGGGACGGCACACCCGTAAGCCCGCCAAACGTGCACATATGGCGACGTCCGAGTCGCCAGGGCTGCCAAGTGTGAACATATGGCGGGGCGGGGCGGCACATTGCCCTTAAGCGGTGCCTCGCGTGGGGGCAGTAGCGCTCTCACCCCACCAATGGGTCGCTTTTGGCAAAGGTCGCAGCGCATCTCCCCGCCGAGGGGTCGTCGTTGGCGTTGTCGCCACGCGCGCCGGCCGACAAGGGATCCTTCGGCGGTGCGACGCGGGGCGGATGCGGCGGGCGGTTTACGGCGACGGGGGTCGGGCGTCTGCCGCCCGGGTGAGCAGGTCGGCGAGGAGGCGTGGGCCGGCGCCGGTCGGGTCGGGAGCCGAGGGGTCCCAGGTGCACGCGATGTCGAGCGCCGCAACCCGGCCCGTGTCGAGCACCCGCCCCACGGCGGCCAGCAAGGAGGCCGCCGACGGCCCGCCGGGCACCGGGAAGCGCAGGCCGGGCAGTTCCTCGGCCCGGATCACGTCGCAGTCGACGTGCAGCAGCAGCGGTCCGTCCGGCAGCGCGGCCGCCGCCAGCGATTCCACTGTGGAGACGGCGATGGCGGCGGCGCGCAGGTACTCCGCCTCCGGCGGGTCCAGGTCGCGGGCGTCGACGAGCACGGCGCGCGACTCGGGAACGGCGCGCAGGCCCAGCGACGACGCGATCAGCTCGGGGCGGTAGCCCACCATCACCCGCAGCGGCATCCCGCCGAGGTAACCGGACGTGCTGGTCTCCATCGTCTGCACGTCGCCGTGCGCGTCGAACCACACGACGCCCGCGTCGACGCCCGCGCGCTGCAGGCCGGCGAGGACACCGAGGCTCACGCCGCAGCAGCCCGACACGACCGAAAGAGGCGCGTCCGGACGTACCCCGGAATGGACGGCGTCGGCGACGGCGCGGTAGAGGGGCGCGAGCCGCGACCAACCGCGGACGTCGTCCGGCAGTGTCGCGGTCACCGTCGTGGTCGGGGTTGCGGGAGGCAGCGCGGCGTCGAGGTCGGGGAGAAAATCATCCTGGTGGTACGGCACGAGGAGCGTCACGCGGACGAGCCTAGGCGGGGCGCGCCGCAATAGGGTGGGAGTTATGGCGACGTGGGACGAGGTGCGCGCGCTGGCGTCGGCGCTGCCGGAGGCAGAGGAGACCGCGAGCCGCGACGGGTTGCCGGCCTGGTCGGTGCGGGGCAAGGGGTTCGCGTGGGAGCGGCCGCTGCGTAAGAGCGACCTGGCGGCGCTCGGCGAGGCCGCGCCGACGGGCGCGATCCTCTGCGCGCGGGTGCCGATGGTCGAGAAGGAGGCGCTGCTCGCGAGCGAGCCGGACGTCTTCTTCACCACCCCGCACTTCAACGGGTACCCGGCGGTGCTGGTGCGGCTCGAGGTCATCGACGCGACGGCGCTGGAGGAGCTGCTGGTCGAAGCCTGGGTGACACAGGCACCTAGGCGGCTTTCCCGGACTTATCTCGACAGCCGCTCCCAATAGAAGCTTTCACGCCGGGCCGGGACGCAGCCGCAGGCCCGCGCGCATGTCACTTAACCGGTTTTGCAGACCGCTCGACATTTATCTACTCTGATGCCCAGCATCACCCGGGAGCCGGTGCATGCCTGAAAGCGGCCAACTTTCGTCGTCCCTAGCAGGGCAAAACCTCCGAGGTACTCCATGAAGAAACGTCTCGCACTCGCGGCTGTGGCGGGTCTCGCCCTCGCCGCCTCCATCGTGGTCACCGCGTGGCCCGCCCAGGCCGCCGTCGGCCTGCGCATCAGCGGCGGCAAGCTCGTTGAGGCCAACGGCACGCCGTTCATCATGCGCGGTGTCAACCACGCCCACACCTGGTACCAGAGCCAGACCGCCACGTCGCTGGCCAACATCAAGGCCGCGGGCGCGAACTCCGTGCGCGTCGTGCTCGCCAGCGGCCAGCGCTGGACCAAGAACGACACCTCCGACGTGGCCAACGTCATCTCGCAGTGCAAGGCCAACAAGCTCATCTGCATCCTCGAGGTGCACGACACCACGGGCTACGGCGAGCAGAGCGGCGCGGCGACGCTGTCGCAGGCGGTCGACTACTGGATCAGCGTGCAGAGCGCGCTGACCGGCCAGGAGAACTACGTCATCCTGAACATCGGCAACGAGCCGTACGGCAACCAGGGCTACGGCACCTGGGCCTCCGACAACGTCACCGCCGTGCAGCGGCTGCGCAACGCCGGCTTCCAGCACACGATCATGATCGACGCGCCGAACTGGGGCCAGGACTGGTCCTTCACCATGCGCGACAACGCCTCCACCGTGTGGAACGCGGACACGCAGAAGAACCTGCTCTTCTCCATCCACATGTACGGCGTGTTCGACACGGCCGCCGAGGTGAGCGACTACCTCAACCGGTTCGTCTCGGCGGGCCTGCCGATCGCGGTCGGCGAGTTCGGCGACATGCATTCCGACGGCAACCCCGACGAGGACGCCATCCTCTCCACCACCCAGGCGCTGGGCCTCGGCTACCTGGGCTGGTCCTGGAGCGGCAACGGCGGCGGCGTCGAGTACCTGGACATGGTGACGAACTTCAGCACCACGTTCACGTCGTGGGGCAACCGCCTCTTCAACGGCACCAACGGCATCAAGGCCACCGCCAAGGAGGCCACGATCTACGGCGGCGTGCAGCCGACGTCGGCCGTCGTGACCACCCGGGGCGCCACGACCCGCCCGCCGACCTCGGCGGTCGTGACCTCCCGCCCGCCGACCTCGGCCGTGGTCTCCAGCCGCCCGCCGACGTCGTCCGTCGTGACCACCCGCCCGCCGACCAGCGGGCCGACCGGGACGAAGTCCTGCACCGCGACGTACTCGATCGTGGGTTCGTGGCCGGGCGGCTTCCAGGGCAACGTGAAGGTCACCGCCGGTAGCTCGGCGATCTCCGGCTGGACCGTCACCTGGACGTTCGCGAACGGCCAGACGGTCACCCAGTCGTGGAGCTCGACGATCACGACCAGTGGGGCGACCGTCACCGCGAAGAACGCGGCCTGGAACGGCAGCCTCGGCGCCGGCGGCTCCACGGAGTTCGGCTTCATCGGCTCCTGGACCGGCAGCAACACGGCCCCGACCGCGAGCTGCACGGCGGCCTGACGCTAATCGCCACACGCGAAGGGCGGGCCCGCGATCGTCGCGGGCCCGCCCTTCCGCGGTAACCGACCTGTCGGTCAGCCGGCCTTGATGGTCGTCGCGGACATGATGTACATGTCGCTCGGGCACGCCTTGCTGGACGCCCGCCCGCTGCTGGGCCACTGCCACGTCCCGAAGTAGTGGTACGAGTACGGGTTGTCCGGGGCGTACTTGCAGGTGATCCGGACCTGGTAGTAGCCGGTGCCAGACAAGCAGGTAGCCCAGCCGAACCCGCCCTTGACCCACTGGTAGACCTCGGAATAGCACCCGGTCGGCGCGGCGGACGCGGCCGTGGGCGTGGCGATCACGGCGGCAGCGGCGACCGCCGCGGCGATGCCGACCTGGGTGATGACTCTTCGAACGCGCATGCGAACGCTCCCCGTGTTGATCGATGATCGACCATTCTTGGAGCGGACCCGAAAGTTTGTCAACTGTGGACGGTCGCGCGCCTCGGCCGCCACGGGCGCGGCAGGAGCGCCGGCGTCGCGGCCTGGTAGGCGGCGTACTCGGGGTAGCGGGAGCGGGTAATGCTCTCGGTGAACCGGGTCGAGCCGAGGAACAGCAGGGTGAGCAGCGCCGCCCCGAGGACGGTCGGCTGCAGGAGCGAGCCGGCGGCGACCGCGCCGAAGGCGAAGACGAGCCACCACTGCGCCTGCTCGAACAGGAAGTTCGGGTGCCGCGAGAACCGGAACAGGCCGGTCGTGAGGAACCGCGGTGACGGGTCCGCCTGCCGCTTCTTCCACTGGTGGAAGTCCCACTGCTGCTGGTCGGCGACCGTCTCGCCGACGAGGCAGGCGAGGAACGCGCCGGCGACCACGACATCGAGCGCCGAGAACCGGGCCCGATGCTGCAGCGCCGTCCACGCCGGCAGCGTGATGAGCAGCAGGATCAGGTTCTGGTAGATCGTGATGAAGAACAGGTTGAACAGCTGGAACCGCCAGCCCGTCAGGCGCTCCCGCAGGATCGCCCAACGGTAGTCCTCGCCGCCCGGCGCGTACCCGCCCTTGCGGGCGAAGTTGAACGTCAGCCGGGCGCCCCACAGCGCGACGAGCGCCAGCATGACATTGAGCCGCGCGTCGGCGAAGCCGGCCGAACCCGCGAAAACCGCCACGTAGACCACGGGGATCACCGACCAGATCCGGTCGACCCACGAGTACTCCCGGGTCAGCACCGACAGCAGCCACGTGGCCGCGCACGTACCCACGAAGATCCAGCCCACGGCTCCCATAGCGAGACGGTAGACCCGAAATGATCGTGGGCCGATCGGCCGCTCGGACGATCCGGGCCCGCGTGATACGAAGATCACGTACGGCGGACGCGGGTCGCCATCTCGGGTGCCTGCCCTTATCTTCTGTGTCGTGCGCTTCGTTTTCACCCCTCCGGCGGAGATCGCGACCGGCCTGCTGACCCTGCCCTGGCGCGAACCGCTGGAGGAGTGGGACGACGACCGCATCGTCGAGATCGCCCAGCGGGGCATCTCCCGGCACATCGTCCGCTTCGTCGTCGACAACGGCCGGGTGTACGCGCTCAAGGAGATCGACGAGCGACTCGCCCGACGCGAGTTCAAGCTCCTGCGCGAGCTCGACGAGATGGAGATCCCGGCCGTCAAGGTGCTCGGCGTGGTCGTGGACCGGGGCTCTGGTAATACAGACCTCGACGCGATTTTAGTTACCGAGTTCCTCGACTTCTCGTCCTCGTACCGCGCGTTGTTCTCGCACCCGCGCGGCGTCGCGCCCACCGGCCGGCTGCTCGACGCGCTGGTCGAGCTGCTCGTGCGGCTGCACCTCGCGGGCTTCTACTGGGGCGACTGCTCGCTGTCCAACACGCTGTTCCGCCAGGACGCCGGCACGCTCAAGGCGTACCTCGTCGATACCGAGACCGCCGAACTGCACTCGTCGCTGTCCGCCGGGCAGCGCGAGGACGACCTGACCCGGGCGTTCGAGCGCGTCGGCGGCGAGCTGTTCGACCTGGAGGCCGGCGGGCTGCTGCCCGAGGGCATCGACCCGATCGAGGTGGCCGAGGAGGTCGGCATCCGGTACGCCAAGCTCTGGGAGGAGATCACCCACGACGAGGTGTTCCGCCCGGAGGAGCAGCGCTACCGCATCGGCGAGCGGCTGCGCCGCCTCAACGAGCTCGGCTTCGACGCCGAGGAGGTCGAGCTGCTCACCCAGGACGACGACAAGGTGCGGCTGCGCATCCGCACCCGGGTCGGCGAGCCGGGGCACGAGCGGTGGCTGCTCTACGGCAAGGTCGGCATCGTCGCCGAGGAGAACCAGGCCCGCGCCCTGCTCAACGACATGGCGAGCTTCCGGGGCCACCTGCAGAAGAAGGAAGGGCGGCCGGTGTCCGAGGCCGAGGCCGCCCAGCGCTGGCTCGCCGGGGAGTACCAACCGGTGATCAACGCCATCCCCGGCCACCTGCGCGGGCGACTTGCACCGGCGGAGATCTTCTACGAGATCCTCACCCACCGGTGGTTCCTGTCCGAGTCCGCGGGCCGCGACGTCGGCACCCGGGTCGCGTCGAAGTCCTATTTCGACAACATCCTGCCCAAGGTGCCGGCCGAACTGACCGAGGTGGTCGACCCCGAGCTGGCCCTCGCGACGCCGGAGGGCAGTCCACCCGACGTGCCCAGCTGACGCCCGTCCCCCATCGGGGTGGGCGTGCGCGTCGCGAGCCGGGCGACCGGGCGCACCGGGCTACCGTACGGAGATGTCCGATGCACCGACCGTGACGGTGGAGTTCGTTGACGCCGAGACCGGCCAGACGATCGGCCGCAGCGAGATGCCGGCCACCACCCTCCCGCCCAGCTTCGCCCCCCGCACCACCGTCGACTTCGACGACGCCGCCTGGCAGGTCGAGGGCGCCGACCCGGTCTCGTCCGAGGAGTATCTGGCGCGCCGGCACCTCGTGCTGACCGTGCGCCGCCTCGGGGCCATCAACAGCGAGCAGATCCGCTACTCGCTGCCCACCATCTGCGACCCGTTGCCACCGATGCTGCCCAACGCGCCCAGCGGCGAGCTGCTGGAGCTGCACGAGGACGACTGGCGTCAGGTCGAACTGATCTCGGGCACGCAGGCCAACGCGGTCATGGCCGACTTCGAGGCCATCAAGCGGATCTACGACGGGCACGGCATCTCGGGTCCGGACGGCATCCTGCGCGGCTTCGGCAGCATCCACCTGCGCGAACGCATCACCGAGCCGCTCTCCCCCGCGCTGCCCGGCCGCCAGTTGCGCCGGCTGCTCCCCGACATCCAGCACGTCTACCGGGGCGTCGGGTTCCGGGACACGCCCGGCGGCGTCGCCGGCTCGTTCGCGCTGGGCCTCGGCCCGATCGCCATGTACGGCGTCACCGACAACGAGACCGTGACCACCCTGGCGCTGCACCCGGACGACCGGGCCACACTCGGTCTGCTCGACAGCGTCGCGGCCGGGATCACCAGCGTGATGCGCGCGTTCGACCTGCTCTTCGTGGACTGGTGCCATTGCGGCACCGTCGACGCCGACCAGGTCGCCGACTATCTGCGCGCCGCGCTGCGCGCCTGAGGAGCCCGTACGCTGAAGGCGTGCGCGTCGGGATCATCATCTTGCCGGACCAGCCGTGGTCCGTGGCAGCGCAGCGCTGGCGCCGGGCCGAGCAGTACGGGTTCCACACCGCGTGGACGTACGACCACCTGGGCTGGCGCGATCTCGTTGACGGGCCGTGGTTCGACGCGGTGCCGACGCTGACGGCGGCGGCCGGCGTGACCGGCCGGATAAGGCTCGGCACGTTCGTGGCCAGCGCCAACTTCCGGCATCCGGTGGCGTTCGCGCGCGAGGTGACGGCGCTGGACGACATCAGCGACGGGCGGCTCGTGCTGGGCCTGGGCTCGGGCGGCGCGGGCTTCGACGAGCTGGTGCTCGGCGCGGCCCCGCTCACCCCGCGGCAGCGCGCCGACCGGTTCGGCGAGTTCGTGACGCTGCTCGACCTGCTGCTGCGCGAGGAGCGGGTGACCTGGTCGGGCGCCTTCTACTCGGCCGTCGACGCGCGGGCCACGCCGGGCTGCGTCCAGCGGCCGCGCGTGCCGTTCGTGGTCGCGGCGAACGGGCCGCGCGGCATGGCGCTCGCGGCCCGCTTCGGCCAGGGCTGGGTGACCACCGGAACGAGGACCGACAACCTCGAGGAGTGGTGGCGGTCGGTGGACGAGGCCGCCGACCGGTTCGCCGACGCGGTGGCGGCGGCGGGCCGGGATCCGGCCTCGGTGGAGCGGCACCTGTCCCTCGACGCGGCGCCGGTGTTCTCGCTGAGCGGGGCCGGGTTCTTCGCGGACGCCGTCGGGCGCGCCGCCGAGCTGGGCTTCACCGACGTGGCCACGCACTGGCCGCGGGAGAGCAGCTGGTACGCGGGGGACGAGGCGGTGCTGGATGAGATCGCCGGGACTGTCCTGGCGAAGTTGCCATCAGACGTGCCCTGACGGTGTAGCGTCCGATTTACCACATCAAATCAGCCTAAGGGCGATGTGACACGCCGGACACCCACCGAAAGGGGCAGGCAATGGCGCACAGCTCGGGCCGCTCATCCACCTCACGCGCGTGGGCGGAAGGCGGTCTCGTCTTCGCCGCGACGATGTTGATGATCATGGGTCTCTACCAGGTCTTCATGGGCATCGCGGCGATCGCGAAGGGCCAGTTCTTCATCGTGGCCCCCAACTACGTGTACTCGATCGACACCACGGCGTGGGGCTGGGTCCACCTCGGCATCGGCGCCATCGCCGCGATCACGGGTTTCTTCCTGTTCACCCAGGCGACGTGGGCTCGGTGGGTCGGCATCGCGATCGCCGGCCTCTCGGCCGTCGCCAACTTCTTCTTCCTGCCGTACTACCCGATCTGGTCCCTGGTCATCATCGCCATGGACGTCTTCGTGATCTGGTCGCTGGCCGCGGTCGGCAGCCGTGACCGGACCCCGGTCTGGGGCGACGAGATGGCCCCGTCGGCGTCCGCCGGCATGCCGATGGCGGCGCCCATGGCGCCGCCCATGGCCGGGGCGCCCCAGGAGGCCATGGCGGGCACCCGGTGGCCGGGCAACCCGCCGCCCACCCCGACGTACGACACGATGCCGAGCAAGGGCATGGCGGAGCCGACCGGCACGCCCGAGACGGAGGCCGCCCAGCAGGGCATGGCGGGCATGGCCCCGCCGCGGCCGCCGACCCCGTCGCAGTAGGACAGCCGCGAGGCGACGTCGCGGCCCGCCGCACACGGGCCGCGACGTCGCCGTTCCTTATCCCGACTGTCGAAGTTTTTCGGGACAATCCCCGGAGACAAGGCCTCTCACCTGGGCAAACGCCCGGGCGTTCAGCGAGCGGTCACGGGTCGTCTACCGCTGACGGCGCGCGCGACCTACGGTGACATCCGTGACCGTCCACCCGCCGCCCCGCCACCAGCCCATCACGGTCCTGCTCGCCGACGACAACCCGGTCGTCCGCGCGGTCCTGCGCGACCTGCTGAGCGACGGTGGGCACATCTCGGTGGTCGGCGAGGCGGCCAACGGCGTCGAGGCGCTGGAGCTCGCCGACGCGCTGCGGCCCGACGTCACCCTCCTCGACCACCGCATGCCGCTGCGCGACGGGCTCTCTGTCGTGGTCGCGCTGACCGGGCACACCCGCGTCCTCATGCTCACCCGCAGCGCCGAGGAGGACGTGGTCCTGCAGGCCGTGCGGGCCGGCGCCCTCGGCTATCTGGTGCACGGGCAGTTCAACCCGGCCGAGCTGGTCACGGCCGTGCGCGCGGTCGCCAGCGGCGAGGCGCACCTGTCCCCCACCGCCGCCCGGGTGCTCATCCACGCGGTGCGCACCGGCGCCGCTCAGGAGCCGCCCCACACGCACCAGTACGGGCTGTCCCGGCGCGAGCGGGAGGTCATGGACCTCATCGCGCAGGGCATGTCGAACGCCTCGGTGGCGATGCGCCTGTTCCTGGCGCCGAAGACCGTGCAGAACCACGTCAACCGGATCTTCGCCAAGCTCGGCGCGGGCAACCGGTCGGAGGCCATCGCGATCTGGCGGGGTGAACCTACCGCCGTGCGCCACCCGTGAGCCCTGCCGCCGCGACCCGCGTGCACGCCGGGCAGCTGACGCTCGCGCTGCTGGCGGCCGCCGTCGCCGCCGTCGCCGTGACCGTCGCCCTCGCCCGGCCCGGGGACCAGCGGCTCACCATGGCCGCCCTGCTCGGCACCGTGGCGAGCACCGGCTCAGCCGTGCTGGCCGGCTGGGCGCCCCGCTGGCCGGCCTGGACCCGACCGCCGGCGTTCGTCGTCGTGGTGGACACCGCGCTCGCGCTCGCCGTGGCGGCGTACGGGTCCGCGGCGCCGGGCGGCGCGGCCGCGCTGGCCATGGTGCTGGTCGGCGGCGCCGCGGCGTTCGCCGGCACCCAGCTGGGCATCTGGGCGACGTTCGCGTGGTCGGCCCAACTGCTGCTCTGCTGGGTCGTCGGGCTCGCCGGCCAGCCCTGGGTCACCCTGACGACGGTGGTCGCCGGGCCGCTGGGGGCCGGCCTGGCCGCCGGCTGGGCGGCCGCCCGGCGGCGACGCGCCGAGGAACGCGCCCGGGCGCAG
>NZ_BAAALT010000096.1:0-4193 GCF_039528515.1 Luedemannella flava | reverse complement strand
GCGACGGCCTCCGGGGCGACGGTCGCGGCCGGCTCGGCCGCCCCCGGCGCGGCCGGCGTGGTCGGGGTCGCGGGAGCGGCGGCGGGCTCGGCCTCCGGGACGCGGGCGGCGTGCAGCTCCTTCTCCAGCTTGCGGACCTGCGCCTTGAGGGCGGCTACCTCGTCCGCGGACACCAGGCCCACCTTGGACAGGGCGCGGTCGACCTCCTGTTTGACCATCTTGCCGACGATCTCACGGTTGGCCGCACCGGCCGTCAACAGGTCGTTGGCCATCTGCTGCACCTGCTCGGCCTTCGCGCCCCCGCGGCCGACGAGTCGCTTGACCACCTTCGTGGCCTGCTTGCGCGAAGCCTCGGTCGCGCCGAGTGCCATCTCAAGGTATGTCCGCCACGCATCCGCCATTACCGGAGCTCCTTCCGCCCGTATCGTTGTCACGTGCCGGCTCCACGCTACCGGCCGCATGTGTCGACCTTGTGCACCACCGGCCCCCCGAGCGAGGAGAGCAGCATGGCGACCGTCGAACAGTGCCGGCAGGCGCTGGGTGAGCTGGCCGGAAAACTCGCCGGCAGCCCCGACGCGGTTGCCCGGCTCGACCTCGACCGACCGCTCGCCTGCCGCATCCGCGACCTCGACGTCGCCTTCCACGGCCGGCTGGCCGGGGGCCGCATCGTCGACCTCGCCGATGGTGACGACCCGGCCGCGAGGATCCGGCTGGAGATCGGCAGCGACGACCTGCTCGCGCTGGTCGCCGGCGAGCTGAACTTCGCCGCCGCCTGGGCCTCGGGGCGGGCGTCGGTGAAGGCGAGCTTCGGTGACCTGCTCAAGCTCAGGAAGCTGCTGTGACCGCTCCGGCGGGCAGCCGCAGCGCTGCCAGGGCGCGCTCCGCGTCCGTACCCACCGGGGTGGGCTGACCCGGACGGCCGCCAGCCGCCCAGGCCACGGCGACCAGCGCGCGCAGCGCGTCGAGCGGATCGCCCGCGCCGTCCAGGACGAGCCGGTCGCCGTCGGCCACCACCCGCCAGCCGCCCGCCGCCACGCCCTCGGCGGGGTCGGCGCACGCCGGGATCCGTACCTGCGCCTCCGGCACGAACAGTCCACTGAGGTCGGTCGCGAGGTGCGTGGGGCGCTGGGCGGGGACGACGTCGAGCAGGTCGGCGGGCTGGGTGACGCCGGTGAGCACGAGCAGGCTCGGCATCCGGGCCACGTTGGCGCCCTCGATGTCGGTGTCCAGCCGGTCGCCCACGACGAGCGGCCGCGCGGCCTCATAGCGCTGCGCGGCGACCTCGAACAGCGCCGGCTCGGGCTTGCCGACCACCGCGTCGGGCTGGCGGCCCAGCGCGTGCGCGAGCGCGGCGACGAGGCTGCCGTTGCCCGGTAGCGGGCCGCGCGGCGACGGCAGGGTGGCGTCGGTGTTGGTCGCCGCCCACCGCGCGCCGGCCCGGATCGCGACGCTGGCCTCGGCCAGGTCGACCCAGCCGATCTGCGGCCCGTACCCCTGCACGACCGCGACCGGCGCGTCGGCCGCGCCGGACACGGGCAGCAGGCCCGCCTCGGCCACGACGGCGCGCAGCGCCGGCGAGCCGACGACGAGCACCGGCGAGCCGGGCGGGTAGTCGGTCGCGAGCAGCCGCGCGGCGGCCTCGGCCGAGGTGAGCACCTCGCTCGCCTTCGCGGGCACGCCTCCAGCGCCGAGCCGGTCGGCGACCTCCTGCGCGCGCCGCGAGGCGTTGTTCGTCGCGTACGCCACGGCGGTGCCGGCCGCCGCGAGCCGCGCGATCGCGTCCGCGGCTCCCGGCACCGGCTCCGTGCCGATGTAGACGACACCATCAAGATCAAAAACAATCAGGTCGTACGTCGTAGCGAGCGTCACCTGCGGCAGGGTCACGGCTTCGGCGTCCGGTCGTCGCCGCCTGTCGTGGTCGCGGTGTCCGTCGTCCCGGCGTCGAGGTTGCCCGCGTCGTCGAGGTCGTCGTCCGTCGGCGTCTCGTCGTCCTCGTCGAACGTGTCCTCGTCGACGCCCGGCTTGCGGTCGTCGGCGTCCGTTCCGGTGGCCGCGTCGTCGTCCAGGTCGGTGACGTCCTCGTCGTAGTAGTCGTCCTCGTTCTCGAGGTCGCCGGCCAGCTCGTCACCTACGGGCTGGGCCGCCTCCGACTCCTCGTCGTGGCTCTCGTCCTCGTCTTCCTCGTCCTCGTCTTCCTCGTCCTCGTCTTCGTCTTCGTCGTCTTCCTCGTCGAAGTCGTCGTGGTCGTCTTCGTCGTGGTCGTCTTCGTCGTCGAAGTCGTCCTCGTCGTCTCCGTCCTCGTCGTCGTCTTCGTCGAAGTCGTCTTCGTCGTGGTCGTCTTCGTCGTCCTCGTCGAAGTCGTCGTCCTCGTCGTCGAACTCGTCCTCGTCGGCCTCGTAGGCGTCGCTCTCGGAACCGGCCTCGCGGTCGCCGACCTTACCGGCGGCCTCGGCGTCGCCGCCCTCTGCGCGGCCCTCGGCGCCCTCGTCCTCGCCGTGCTCCTCTGCTTCCTCGGCCTCCTCGGCCTCCTCGATGAGGACGCCGTCGAGTTCGAGCAGGCGCTCGGCGGCGTCGGTGACGCCGTCCTCGTCGGTCTCGGCGGCGCGCGCGAACCACTCGCGCGCCTCCTCGCGCCGGCCCACGCCGAGCAGCGCGTCGGCGTACGCGTAGCGCAGCCGGGCCGCCCACGGCTCGTCGGAGCCCAGCTCGCGCACCTGGAGCATGCTCACGGCCGCGTCACGCTGGCCCAGGTCGCCCCGGGCGCCGGCGGCCACGATGAGCAGCTCGACAGCCTCCGACGGCGCCAGCTCGTCCCGGTCCGCGGCCCGGTAGATGTCCACCGCCCGCTCCGGCCGGCCGAGCGCCCGCTCGCAGTCGGCGATGATCGCGATGTGCGACTGGGTACCGGTCATCCGGTGGTAGGTGCGCAGCTCCGCGATGGCGGTCTGCCAGTCCCCCGCCCGGTACGCCGCCAGGCCGACGGCCTCACGCACCGCGGCCACCCGCGACGCGAGCCGCCGTGCCACGAGTGCGTGCGCGAGCGCCGTGTCCGGCTCCGCGTCGATGAGCTCGCCTGTCGCCAGCAGCCGCAGCGCCACCTTCTCGGCCACCGGCCGGGCCAGGGAACTCAGCTGGTCGCGCACCTCGCGGTCCAGGCTGCGCGGGTCCAGGTCCTCGGGCAACGCCGGACCCTCGTCCCGGCGGCCGCGCGGCTGCTCGTCGCCCTCGCCGCCACGCCAGCCGGCGCGCGCATCGTCACGGTCGCGGTAGGGCCGATCGCCGCGGTCGCGGTAACCACCACGGTCGCCGCCATCGCGGAAGCCGCCACGTTCGCCCTCGCGGTAACCACCCCGGGCGCCGTAGCCGCCACGCTCGCCGGAACCACCGCGGTCCCCGTAGCCGCCGCGGTCGCCCGCGTTGCCACGGTCACCGTATCCGCCCCGGTCGCGCGTGCCCGGACGGTCGCCCCGGTCCCGGTAGCCCGGCCGGTTCGCGCCCTCGCGGGAGCCCGGACGGTCGTACGCCGGCCGGTCACCCCGCTCGCGGAACGTCCGCTCGCCGCCAGCCCGGTCGCCCCGGTCACGGAAGCCCTGCCGGTCTCCGCCCCGGTCGCCGAAACTCTGACTGTCGCGGTCCGGCCGGTCACCGCGTCCGGTGTAGCCCGCCTGGTCGCGGTCGGTCCGGTCACGGAATCCACGCTCGCCGCCGGTCGACCGGTCCCGGCCGCCGAACCCGCTCCGCTCGTCACGGTCGCGGTAGCCGCCAGGCCGACCCTCACGGGACGCGCCGTAGCCGCCTCGGTCACGGTCGCGGTGTCCGCCGCGGTCACCGCCCGGACGCGAACGGTCGCCGAACGACTGAGAACGGTCGTCGCGTCCCCGGAAGCCGCCCTCGCGCCGGTCGCCGCGCTCGCCAGCCCCGCCCCGGTCGCCATAGCTCCGGTCGCCCTGACCGGCGCGGTCGCCGTAGCCACGGCCGGTCGCGCCACCGCGGCCGCCCGCGTCGCGCCCCGAACCGGCACGATCGCCATAACCGCCACGTCCCGCCGAGCCGCCGCGGTCGCCGTAGCTGCCGCGTCCTCCCGAGCCGTCCCGGTCGCCGTAGCTGCCGCGTCCTCCCGAACTGCTGCGGTCGCCATACCCGCGTGCTCCGGAGTCACCCCGGTCGCTGTAACCGCCGCGCCCGGCCGAGCC
>NZ_BAAALT010000095.1:138-1208 GCF_039528515.1 Luedemannella flava | reverse complement strand
GCCGCGCTCGCCGCCGGGCGGGCGCTGCGCAACGCGGGCCTGGGCGTCGGCGCGCTCGTCGCCACGGTCGCCGTCGGCAGTGGCGGCGGCGCGCTCATCGCGACAATGGCGGTCACCGGCGTCGTGATGCTCGCGTCGGCTCTGCTCACCGCGACGATGCGGCTGACCGCGCCGGCACCCACCGGCCCGGCCCGCGTCGAGAGCCAGGGCCCGCTGCGCGGACTCACCGCGGTGTTCGTGGCGAACGTGCCGCTGGCGTTCTGCTTCTCAGTGCTCGAGGTCGCGCTGCCCGCCGTCGTGCTGGACCAGTTGCGGGTGAGCCCTGCCTGGTCGGCGGCCATGTTCGTGGGCAACACCGCGCTGGTGATCGCCGCGCAGGTGCCCGTCGTGCGCTGGCTCGCCCGTTGGCCGCGCCGTCGCGGGTTCGCCCTGTCCGGCGTGGTGCTGGCGGTGTCGTACCTGGGGTTCTTGGGCGGCGCGGCGTTCGGCGGCACCGCCGGCGCCGGCGCGGTCGCCGCGGTATGCGTGCTCTACACGCTGGGCGAGATCCTCTACACGGGTACGGGCACGGCACTGGTGATCGCCGGCGCGCCGCCGGAGCTGCTCGGCCGGGCGCTGGTGCGGTTCCAGCTGTCCACGGGCATCGGTACGGCCGCCGCGCCCGCGGTCCTCGCGGCGCTCTTCGCCGCCGGCCCGGCGGCACTGTGGCTCGGCCTGGCCGCCATAACCGTTGCGGCCGTAACTGCCCTGGGCCTGCGACCGGCGCGGGTCCGTCGCCAGCTGCGCCTCGCTGCCTAGGTGTCGCCTGGACGAGGGCGGCGTCGCCGGGGCTACTCGGGTTGGCGGTCGCGGGCGCGTTGGAGGCGGCGGGTCGCGGCGGTCAGGTCCCGCTGGGCGGCCTGCCGCTCGGCCCGTCGACCGTTGGCCTCCTCCTGCAGCGCCACCTTCCGCTCGCGGAGCTCCGCGAGCGCCTGTTCCACCTCGGCCAGCCGTTCGCGCGCCCGCTCCTCCGCCCCGGCGGCCGCGTCGTACGCCGCCCGCACCCGTTCCTCATCCCGTTGCGCCGCGCG
>NZ_BAAALT010000095.1:0-127 GCF_039528515.1 Luedemannella flava | reverse complement strand
CCGCGCGCAGTCCCCCCCGCGCGCCCGCCTCGGCCGCCCGCTCTTCCATCGCGGCTGCCTCGGCCGCCCGCTGCGCCGCCTGCGACTCCGGGCCGGCGGCGGTGTCCTCCCGCCCCGCCGGCGTGCG
>NZ_BAAALT010000094.1:0-1122 GCF_039528515.1 Luedemannella flava | reverse complement strand
ACTGCGTCGTCCGGGGCGCCGGCGCGCCCGCGGTCCCCGGCGTGCTGACCGCGCTCGCCGCGCCCGCCCGACTGGTCACCGAGGCGGCGGCCCGGCTGGCGGACCCCGCGCGGCTGGTGCCGGTCGCGCCGACCACCATCACCGTGCGCTACCAGCCCGTCGGCCAGACGGGCGACACCGTGGCCGGCACGCCGCCGCGCGTGCTGTTCGTCGTGAACACCGGCATCTCCACCGCGGGCCCCGACGCGTCGGGCACCCCGACCGTGGTGGGCACCTACGCGGCGGTGCTCGGCGCGCTCGACGCGATGCCGCCGGCCGCCTCGGTGGCGCTGCGCAGCTATCCCGACCCGGGCGACGACTGCGGGCCGGGCGGCCTGCGCTACGGCTTCGCCTCGCCCACCGACAGCGGGCTGCGCACCCAGGTCCTCGGGCTGCGGCCCGGCGGCCGCACGTCGACCGGGCCGGCGCTGCTCGCCGCCGCCGACGACCTGCGCCGCGCCGGCGTGACCGGCGCGACCATCGTCCTCATCTCCGACCAGCGGGACGCCTGCGGCGTCGACCCGTGCGAGGCCGCGCGGGCCATCGCNCCGCGCCGGCGTGACCGGCGCGACCATCGTCCTCATCTCCGACCAGCGGGACGCCTGCGGCGTCGACCCGTGCGAGGCCGCGCGGGCCATCGCCGAGGAGGGCCTCGCGGTCGTCAACACCATCGGGTACGGCTCGGGCGACGGCGGCTCGCTCGCCTGTGTCGCCCGGGCCACCACCGGCCGGCACGTCACCGTGGCCTTCACCGCCGCGGCCTGCGCGGCCGCGGTCGAGGCGACCTCGGCCCGGCTGCGGGTCACGCTCACCAGCCCGCCCGTGGACACCGTGGCCAGCCCCACCGACGACGTGGTCATCACCGCGACCGTCGCCAACGCGTCGTCGGTCACCGTGCGCGACGTGCGGGTGCTGCTGCGCTTCCCGCCGGCCGTGGGCAACTCGGCGCCGGCCGTGGCCGGCGCGGCCCGGGCGCTGGGCAACCTCGCCCCCGGGCAGTCCCGCGAGGTCACCTGGACGTACCCGGCGGCGGCGCGGCCGGTCGGGCGGGTGTCGTGGTTCACGGTGACCGGCAGCGCCGAC
>NZ_BAAALT010000093.1:0-14366 GCF_039528515.1 Luedemannella flava | reverse complement strand
GCGCCCTCGGCCGCGCCGGCCGCCTCGGCGAACCGGGCCTGCTGCAACAGCAGCCGCTGACGCAGCGCGGGCAGGGACTCCGGCTCGGTGCCCGCCCGGGCCGCCGCGACCACGAGCGCCGCCACGAGCCGGTGCGCCTGGGCCGCCTGCGCCAACGCCGTCGCGCCGTCGGACGCGGAATCCACCACGCCGCAAGCGTACGGTGTGGTCGCCGGTGGACCCTGATAGATACCGTGTGCGCGTGGCGAGTGATCCGGTCGTACTCAAAACTCTGGCCAGGCTGCGCCGCGCGGACCCGGCGGCGGCCCGGTTGGCCCAGGCCGGCCTCAATGACCTGCTGGCCGACGGCGGCCTCGCCGACCTGACGCAGCACGACCTGCAGTCGTACCTGTGGTTCGTGCTGCCCGACCACGACGAGTCGCCGCTGACCGCCGCCGCGATGGCCCGCTTCTTCGAGATGGCCGAGCTGGAGCGCTACGCGGGTATCGCCGAGTCGGAGACCACCCGCGACGTGCTGCGCGCCTACGCCGAGCGGGGCAACGCCGCCGGCCAGCGCGCCGCGACCAGGGCCATGGACGCGTCCGGCGTCGTCCCGCCCGACCTGCCCGAACTCGAATGGGGCGAGTCGATGGGCATGGCCGAGATGGCCGCGTACGACAGCATCGCCATCACCCTGGAGTTGGCGCTCGCCACCGGCGACCTGAAGCCCGGCGCGCGCGGCTGGCGGGTCGCCCAGGCGCGCCTCACCCGCATCCAGCTCACCATGAACCGGCACGACGGCCCGCCGCTGCTCGAGCGCATCCGCGTGGAACGCCTGGAGATGTGGGCGCTGCACGGCGGCCAGGCCCGGCGCGCGCTCGCCGGCGCGGCCCTGGGCCAGGTGGCGTCGGTGCCCGGCGTGCCATCCGATGTGGCCGAGCGGATGGAGCCGATGCAGTGGCTGCTGGAGCTGGCCAACGGCCGCCAGGGCGATGCCCCCGGCGTCCCGCTGACCGTCGCCGGCAACCTGGCCCGCCGCGTCGTCCAGGAGGCCGCCGAACGCTTCAACTGGTGGGACCTGCCCGAGCGGTTGCCCCGCTCGGAGAGCGACATGTGGCGGCTCACCGTGCTGCGCACGGTCCTCTCGTCGGCCGGGGCGGTGCGCCGCGTCGGCCGCAAGCTGCTGCTCGGCACGCGCGGCCGCGCCCTGCTCGGCAACCCGCTCGCCCAGTGGCAGGTCGCCACCGACCACCTGCTCGCCGACGCGGGCTTCGACGCCGCCGCCCAGGAGGCGGCGCTGCTCCTGCTGCTGCAGGCCGGCGGCATGGTCGAGATGCGCGAGCTGGTCACCGAGGTCGCCGACGTGCTGGCCGGCTCGGGCTGGCGGGACACCGGCGACGGTTCGCCCCCCGACGACCAGGACGTCAGCCGCGCGGTGTGGGCGTTCGTGCGCCGGTGCGAGCTGTGGTCACTGGTGGACTCCGGTCGCGGGCCGGGCTGGTCGACCCGCTTGCGCTTGTCGCCCGCCGGAAAACTCGGGGGGTACGCCGCACTGCGGCACCAGGCGTTGCGAGCGCGCGCGGCGTCCGACGTGGACTGACGGCGCCTCGTCTCTCAGCCCTTGTCGCGGCGTCTGGCCAGGGCAACGCCGACGATGATGGCGATGAGCGCGACGCCTCCGACGGTCGCCAGAACGATGACGACCGGGCTGGGACCGTCGCCTGATCCGGGCGGTTGTGCGGGCGGTGCGGTCGTCTCGGGTGGCACGTCGGCGGTCAACGCTCGGACAACGTCGAGAACGCCGTAGCCGTACTTGTCGTCGCGTCCGGGCGGGCCCTTGTCCGTAGCGGTGGCGGTCAGCCGGTGGACGACCTCGGCCGCCGACAGTTCGGGGTACTTCGCCCGTACCAGTGCGGCGGCTCCCGACACCAGTGCGGTCGCGTCGCTGGTGCCGGTGCCCAGGCGATAGGTGCCGCGGGGCCCGGTTGAGGAGATCCTGTCCGACGGGGCCGAGATATCCAGCTGGTACCCGTCGACGGAGATTGTCGAGTGGTTGCCGTTCGCGTCGACCCCGCCGACGGTGAGCACCTCCGGATAGGCGCCCGGGTATCCAACCGTCAACCCCTGGTCCCTGTTGCCTGCGCCGGCAACGACTAATACATCCGCGGCGATGGCGCGGTCGATTGCGTCCTTCAACCCGCTGAAGTCGTTGCCACCGAGAGAAATATTGATGACCTTTGCGCCGTGGGCGACTGCCCAGTCGATGCCGTCAGTCATCGCCCTGCCGTCGGCCGAGCGTTCTACTGTTACGGTCACCGGAAGAATATCGGCCTCTGGGGCAACTCCAAGCACGCGACCGTGACCGGCGATCAGGCCTGCCATGCCGGTCCCATGACCGAGCACGTCGATACGGCCGTCGCCGCCCTTTTCCACGAAGTCCACGCCGGGTAGCACTCGGCCCGAAAGATCGGAATGGTGACCGACACCTGTGTCGATCACCGCCACAGTGACTCCACCACCCTTTGTGATCTTGTGGACTTCGTGGAGTTTCAGAAAGTCCACATACCACTGGCCATCGGTGATCCAGTCAGCGGCGGCGGCCGGGTTGGTCAGGCTTCCCAGACCGACCAATGTGGCGACAAGCGTCGCGGCCGCGCGCCGGCATATCGGGAAGTTCATCGCGGCCATCCGCGGATCTCGACCACGCCCGGCGGTGGCCCGTGGTCGTCGCCATCCGCGTCGGTCGTCCGGAACCCGCCGATGACTGGTTCCACGACTTCCGGATCGATCGCCCATGGGTCATCAGGGTCGTGTGGCGGGCGACGGCGAGCGCCGTCGATCACCCCGCCCGGCCTGCCGACCCGCAATCCGTCGGGGGTGGCTGCCGGTCGGCCGCCTCCCATGGCCATGGGCATGCCTCCGACGAACCCGCCCGCACCGTGCCCCTGCGCCCCGCTGCCGGGCGCCCGACCCGCCGAACCGGAGTACACGTAGGGTGCGGCCGCGTCAACTGCCGGCCGATCTGAAGTGTGTCTGATGACCCGGCCGGGAATTGCTGGTGACCCGTAGCCGTCATATGTCGGCGACGCCGCCCCCGAACCCCCGCCCGTTCCGGCTCCAGGGATGTCATGCCCAGTAGGCATGTCGGGCGTACCGGGTACGGTGCGACCGGCGAGATGCGGCCCGGCGCTTGCGATTTCCGCAGGATACGTTGTCTCGGTCGACCATGACGGCCGCAACGGGTCCGTAGCGCCACCATATGATCCTTGAGGCAGGCCGCTCCCGGCTCCCGTCGGCTTCGGGTCGGACTCGTCCGGAGGTGGGCTGTCGAAATCAATGGGTCTTGGGTTGAACGCCCTGGGACTCTGTAGGCGCTGCGCCGAGGCCGCGGCGGTCGGCTCCGTGGTGCGCATGACCTGTTGTGCTTCGACGTTCAGCTGGTCTCCTCGGACGGTCCCGCCCTGCGGCATGGGAGTGCTGTTCACCGGCAGCCGTTCCTGAGCCAGCGGGGCGATGCACTGCTGGACATAGATGATGTGTTCGGTGACGCCCTGCAGTTCCCGGGCGTTATTGGTCGCGACGCGTGCCGTGTCACGCAACGAGCCGGCGAGTCCCGCCAGGTTGCGTTGGAACAGCTCGGCCGCGCTGCCGGGCGTGGCGGGCCAGCTCTCCTTGAGCTGAGTAATGGTCTTCTCGATCGTGTCGGCGTGTTTGGTGCACAGGTCGCTGATGCGCTGCCAGACCGCGACTTGTGCGTAGCCGTGCTCGTGGGTCTCGTCTTTGACCATCGCCCAGATGTTCGACACGGTGTAGCCCGACCACTCGGTGCCGACACCGTCGCTGGCGCCGTTGCCGCTCACGCCATTCCCCCGTCCGTTGGCATGTACGAGTCGGGCACGGAGGTGTAACCGGCCGCGCGAATGGCCGCTTCGTAACGCGCGCGGGCGCCGTCCGCCTGCGCCGCCGCGTCGGCGAGGATCTTCTTCGCGGCTTCGGCGGTGATCCCGTCAGACGCGGCGTAGGCGGCGATGACCTGGTTCATGGCTGCGACGAGGGCCTGGGACGTGTTGACGTAGCTGCGTAGGTTGGCCAGCGTGGCGGCGAGACTGTCGTGGTGGCGGATGCGGGCCGAGGTCATCGCCGGGGTGGCGAAGCGCGGTCCATAGTTGACGATGTCGGGTTCGCAGTCGTTGACGATGCGGATCGCGGCGGGCCTGACATCGCGGGTCACCGCGTCGTGTAGCGCCTTTGCGACCTGGCGCAGCCCGTCAAGATCGACATCGATATTCCCCGTCATGTGTGTCACCCCCAGGAACCTTCCCGGCACGCTATCGAACTACGTCACGCTTCGACCACCCCCGGCCACGGTCTGTGGATGACGGGTTCATCCGGTGTCCCATGACGCACTGCCGATCCGGTGGCGCGAGCCACCCGTTGGCGGCGGCACCGTTGTTACGATCGGACCATGAGCCAGTCAGCGCTCGCCTACCACTGGAGCCGGAGCGAGTTCGTCCGTGCCTGGGAGGCTGGAGCGTTCGATCACCGCGTGGAGCTCGTCGAGGGGGAGATCTGGCCGGTAGTGATCGGTTCCTGGCACGGCGACACGGTGGGCCAGCTTATGGCGCTGCTGCCACGCGACGGAGCGAAGGTAACGACGGCCACCCTGCCGACCGGGCAGTCGCTGCCGGACCCCGACTGTTGGGTGCGGCGCTCGGACGCCGAGCCGGTCGGCACGATCGGCACCCGGTTGTCCGTGTGGAACCCCGCCGACGTGCTGCTTGTCGTCGAGGTCTCCGACATCACGACCATCGAGGACCTCAACATCAAGGCGCGGCTCTACGGTCAGGCCGGGTACGCGGTGTACTGGGTGGTGACCCAGGATGGCGTCTACGAGCACACCGAACCCACCCCTACGGGCTACCGGACACGGGTGGAGCACCGCCCGGGTGAACATGTCCCCGTCCGGTATGCCGACGCGACCATCGCCGTTGACGATCTGATCAGCTCAGGACAGTGAGCGACTTCGTCTCGGCGCTCGGGTTGCAGCCGCATCCGGAAGGTGGGTGGTACCGGCGGACGTGGCAGTCGCCACTCACCGCCACGCCGCTCGGATATCCGGCCGAGCGGCCGTTCGCGACCGCGATCTACTTCGTGCTGCGGCCTGGTGAGGTGTCCCGTTGGCACCGGGTGCGATCGGCCGAACTATGGCTCTGGCACGCCGGCGGGCCACTGGCGCTGACCCTCGGTGACACATCGCCGGAAGCGAGCCGGCAGGTCACACTCGGCCCGGACCTGGCCGGCGGGCAGCAGCCTCAGGCCGTCGTACCCGGTGGGGTGTGGCAGACCGCCGCGCCGCTCGGCGCCGAGCCGACCCTGGTGACCTGCGTGGTCGCGCCCGGCTTCGACTTCGCCGACTGGACTCTGGCGTAGCCCGCAGTGGTCTTGACACCCTGGTCATACTCGTGTCCATAGATCTTGACGCTGTGCCGCGGGTAATCCGGGGCGCCCTTGTGGGGCTCGCCTTGGCAGCGACCCTGTACGTCGTGAGCTGGGCTTCCGTCGCGCTGATCCGGTTCGAACCGGTTAACGATTTGTTGCCCGAGTCCAACGGATTCGCCGGGGTGTTCGTCGTCGCCGGGGTGCTGCTCGTTGTCGGCCTGCCCGTTGCGACCATCGTGGGTCGGTTGGTGGCCCGGGCGCTCCGCCTCGGCCGGCCGGGGGCACTCGCGGCCTGGGGCCTGCTGGGCGCCGTCGTCGCGTACCTGGTTGGTAGCAAAGTACTCACGTCCGTGGGCCTTGTGGGTCATCCGGTCATCCTGGTCCTGATCTGCCTGCCGTACGCGGCGATAGCCGCGCTCCCGGCCTTCGCCGCGCCATCCCGCGGCACGTCGACGCCCGCCGCAGGCTAGGTCTTCCGGCTTGCGGCGGGAAAATACCTAGGAGGGGCAACTTGCCGCCGCAGTCTGGGGCCGATATCGGGCTGGCCTATCGCGAAGTCGAGGTGGCAGCTCCCACGGTCGGGAGGCGCTGTACCGGCTCTTGATCGGCGTTTGGTGGGCGAAAGTGCAGGGTGCACGCTCGTTGATCGCGATTTCGTGTACCGGAGTGGAGGTGGGCTACACCCTGGTACACGAAACGACAATCTTGACCCATCGCGCCGCGTGACGGCGGATTCGGGTGGTCGGAATGGCGGCAGCTATAGCGTGTTCTGGTGCATGAGATCTTCAGGTCCCTTCCGTGGCCGTTCGAACAGGCCGAGTTCCCGTCGAACCTCGGCGCCGTCGTCCAGTGGACGGTGGCGAACGGCGAGGCCCCGGCGCTGTTCGTGGGTCACACGGGGGACAACTCCTGGCTTGTGGGCGACGGTGTGAACGATCCGAACGTCCCGGGTGCCTGCGCGGCCATGTGCATCTGGTCCGCAATCGATCACAACTCGAGCATGCGGGAACTCGCCGACCTGCCGATCGGCTGGGCGGCTGAGCGAGATGCGCCTGGCGATCCCTGGCGTCGGGCTCCCTTCCAACTTCTGGACTAGCCGCCCAGGAGGACGGCGACCAGCGCCACCACCGCCGGCACGGTCTGGACGAACAGGATGCGGCGGTTCGCCGTCGCTGCGCCGTACAGGCCGGCGACCGAGACACAGACCAGGAAGAACACCTTCAGGGCGAAGTCGCCGGAGAAGGCGCCCCACAGCAGGCCGGCCGCGAGGAAACCGTTGTAGAGGCCCTGGTTGGCGGCGAGCACCCGGCTCGCCTCCGCGAATTCCCGCGTGGTTCCGAAGATCGTTCGGACCCGCGGGGTGGTCCAGGTGAACATCTCCAGCCACAGTATGTAGACGTGCAGCAGCGCGACCACGACGACGAGGACGGTCCCGATAGCTCTCACGTTCGACACGATAGGCCTACGCGTCACCCGTTACGCTTCTGAGCGTGGCTGACCTTCCGGAGCAGAGCACACCAGCGGGCCCGTCAGAAACCCCATCTACGGGTACGCCGCCGGCGCGCCCCAAGGGCCGCAAGGCGGTCCGCACGGTCCTGCCGATCGTCGCGTTCGCGATCGTGGGGGTGGCCGCCGCGCTGCTCACGACGGGCATCTTCGTCTACCAGAAGGCCACCGAACCCGACCGCTCCACCCCGACTGTTTCAGTTCAACAACTGCTAACAGCCATTTTCGTCGAAGAAGACAACACTCGTGCCGGTTTATTCGTCTGTTCAGAATGGTCGGGCGACAAGGCGGCAACCGCGATCAAGCAGCAAATCGATTCGGAGGCCCGTGTCTCGTGGGAGGGCGTCAAGACCGCCGACACCCAAGGCGACCGGGCAACGGTCGAGCTGCGGATGCTCTACCGGTATCCGGAGGACGTCACGCCAAGCGGTGGGCGATACTGGACATTCGATTTGGTCAAGGATGGCGGCTGGCGCGTCTGCGGCGCCCACCTGAAACCCTGAGGCTTACTCCAGCCATAGCAAGTCGGCGGGCACCTCGACGGTCGCCGGTGTGGCTCCGCTAAGCGCCCACGCGTACCATTCGGCCTCGTCACAGACTCGCGCGCACGCGGCGCCGCTGTCGTTGTCGTAGATCTCGGTGACTGCGCGCAGCCCACGGATGTGCCCATCGGGAACCCCACGGACCACCCGCGACCCGGTGATCGCCGTCGCCAGTGACGCCGGCACGGGCAACCGACGCGGCGGCGCGTCGAGGGTGATGGTGACGAGCATTGTGCCGTCGCCTTCCGTGACCTGCTCCACCCACACGCGGTCGATGGGGACCAGCGGGGCGAAGACCTCGAGATCCTCAGTCTCGGCTCGGTAGAAGTCCTGCTCGGTGATGACGGGCACGAACGTCCGGCTGCCGCGCACCACCGGGTCGTCGGCGCGCAGATCGGCGCGCCAGCCGAGGCCGGGCACGCCGACGATCACACGGTGGCCGCGCAGGACGGGCCGGCTCGCGGCGGGTACGGGGACGATCGGCGCGGGGGCGCTTCCGGTCATGCGCCCGATCCTGTCAGGGCCGCGCCCTTCGCTGCCATGAACGGCACGGGATTCGTAGCGCCAGCGCCGCTGGCGTCCCCGTTGAGGTGCACCTCGAAGTGGAGGTGCGGGCCGGACGAGTTGCCGCTGGAGCCGGACTTTCCGATGACCTGGCCGGCGGTAACCTGCTGGCCCGCCACCACGAAGGGTCGCTCCTGCATGTGGCAGTAGCGGGTGATGACGCCGCCCGCGTGCTCGATGTCGACGTACCAGCCGCAGCCCTTCACGAAGATCCCGCCGTCGATGTTGCAGCTGTAGGGCCGCACGCCGACGTGCGCGTTGCACACCGCGGTGAGCACCACACCGCCCGCTGCGGCGTGGACGTCCGTACCCTTGGACACGGCGATGTCGACGCCGTTGTGACCCGGCCGCGACACGGTGCGGTAGCCCGAACTGATCGGTCCCTTCAGCGGGATGGTCCAGCCGGACGCGGCGATCTCGCCGGGCGCCGCGCAGCGCTGCGCCGCCGCGTTGATGACGGAGCGGGCCGCGCCGCCGGTGAGCGCGTCGACGATGTCGGCGGCTCGCGCCTCGTGCTTAGCGTACGCGTCGGGATACGCGCTGACCTGCACCCGCTGGGCCGCGACCGTGAGCGCCAGGGTCTGCCAGCTCCTGACCTTGAGCAGCTTCTCGTAGAACTTGCGGGCCTGGTAGGCCGGGTCGGAGAGCTGCGCGACGGTGCCCCAGCCCTGGCTGGGGCGCTGCTGGAAGACCCCGATGGAGTCGTGGTCGTTGCGCCGGCCGAGGTGGGGCAGGTTGCTGAGCGATGACTCCTGCAGCGCGGTCGCGATGGCGATCACCCAGCCGCGTGCGGGCACCCGCAACTGCTGGCCCACCTGGATGACGATGGCCGCGTTACGGACCTGCTCGGCGGTGAGGCCACCGACCTCGGGCAACTTCGCGTTCGGGTCGATCTTTATGCCCGAGCCGCAGTTGGCGTTGATGGCCGTGCTGGCCGGGTCGTCGGTGAGGCCGGCGAGCAGGCTCGCCGTGGCGCCGCCGATGCAAAGCAGACACAGCAGGGTGACCAGGCCGGCGGCGATCAGGCCGCGGCGCAGCGCCCGCCCGGCCGGTCGGGCAGCCTTGACGGCGGCTGCGGTCGCCAGGGGGCCGGTCACGGTCCCACCCCGGTCATGCCCGCTCCCAGTCGACGCCGTCAACGAGCCAGCGGCCGTCGGCACGCAACAGGCGCAGGCTCACCCTGCCCGTGTCCACGGGCACGTCGACCTGGGCGAAATCGGACTGCTTCGCGATGAGCTGGGCGGCGCCCGTGGTGCGCTTCGCGGGCACGGTGACCGGGTCGACCCCGTCGAGCCGGTCGACCAGGTCCTTCGTGGCGAGGCTGGTCAGCCCGTCCTGCCACGCGTCGGCGCTGAGGTCGGAACGCAGCCACGCTTCGAGGAACGCGGTGGCGGCCGTGCGTACGGCGGGGTCATCGGCGGGCGGCTTGGGCGAGGTGACCACGCCATCGTCGCCTTCCGTGGGGTCGACGGTGGAGGCCGCCGTCGGGGGCGCGCCGTCCGGTGCCGGCTCGCGGCGTGGCGCTGCGTCACCCAGGAGGCGGGCGAGGCCGACCACCCCCGCCACGAGGATGGCCAGCACGAGGACGAGCGTTCCCCGCACCCCGAGCCGCGTTATGGCGTTGCGCACGTCGGCTCCTCCCTCCGGCGTCGGCCCGATTGTCGCGGCCGGTTAGTCCTGTTGGCGCGCCTCCGCCCGTACTGCGGGCCGTGCCGGGGCGGCCCGCTCGGGCGTGGTGCTGCTGCGGCCGGGCCGATAGACCGAGTAGCTCGGCGCGGTCTCCACGGTGCCGGGCTCGCTCCACCCGCCGCCGTCCGGCGGTGGCATGCGTCGCCGGGGCGCCGTGGTCGCGGGCGTCGTCGGGGACTGCTCGGGCGGTGGCGCGCCGTCCGGGCGGTACTCGGGCCGCGGGTTGTCGTCGGGGCGCTGCTCGGTGCGGGCGGGTGCCTGCGGCTGGCCCGGCTTGCCGCGGTTGACCGCCTCCTCGGCGGCCGGCAGTGCCACGGCGAGCGTCGCCACGTCGCGCGCGTCGCGCAGGAACCGCCGGTGCCAACTGCCGGGCGACGCGATGGCCGCGGCCGGATCGCGTCCGCCGAGCTGGGTGATCCGGCGGTACGGGCGCAGCAGCAGCCAGCCCACGACGCCGCAGAGCCACACGAGGACGACCTGTAGCCAGCCGGCAAGCGTGCTCGTACTCATGATCAAATCAACGGCGAAGAGGTAGATGGCGGCGCCGGCACCGAAGATGACGATGTTGAACAGGGCGGCGACCACGGCGTTGAGCAGCCGCCGGAACCCGCCGCTCGCCGGGCGCAGCAGGGCAACCGTGCCGAGGATGGGCGCGGCGATGACCGCCCACCGGAAGATGAGGAAGCCGAGCAGGACCAGCAGCGAGGCCACGATGTCGAACATCGCGAACATCACGGAGGCGATCAGGGCGATGAACCCGGACCCGATCCGGTCCATCCCCTTGGCCCCGGTCAGGTACTCGTAGGCTTCCGGGTCTTCGGTGCGGATCTGTTCAGCGATCTTCATCCACTGAATATTCTTACGTTGGATGATCACGTCACGTTGTGCAGGCTCTTTGCGGATATCCTCGATCTCGCCCCAAGAAAACGACCGGGCCTCGTAGAGGGCCTGGCCGTACTTCTGGGCGGTGACGCTGTCCGCAGAACCTAGGACGCCGCGAACCCAGTTCTTGAACAGCATGGTTTCGACCGTCATGTCGCTGGCGCGAACGGCCGGCGGCCGGACGTCGCGACACGTCGTCTTGTCCTGACGGTTGCACTGGTCCTCGGGGATAGCGTCCGATGGCGGCCCGACGGCGTCATGCACAACCGACAGCGACGACACCAGCGCCTGATCGGCGAGGTGGGCGCTGAGCACCGGCCAGGACGCAAGCGCGGTGACGATGACCGCGACGAGGACGGCCCATGCGGCCGTGGTCATGGCAGCGCTCATCTCCGCCTGCCGTGAGCGCCACAACAGATACAGGCCCACGATGGCGAGAGTGACTGCGCCGAAGACGGTGAACACCTTCGTGTAGACGGCCTCGGTGGCCTTCTCAACGAGCGGGTCGGCCCAGCCCCACATGAGTCCGGGATCCCAGGCGCGCTCACGCAACGCGTTGGAGGCGCCGATCACGCCCGTGGCGAGCATGAACTCGCCGTTGGCAACGGTGTTCTCGAACTTGTAGTCCGGGTGCATGAGCGTGGGTACACACCCGCCCACGTCATAGGTCGTATAGGAGTACCCCGCGTAGCCGTACGCGGTGTAGAGGCCCTTCTGGCCATTCACCTTGCCGGCCTCGGGACGGGACGCGAACCAGCCGGCCATCCCGGAGTCAGGGGCCTCCGGAGTTGGCGCCTTGAGGCACTGCACGCGCTGGGCGCCGACGTCCTTGAGCCGGTCGACGCACCCTTGGATATCGACTTTCCATTCCTGGACGGTGCACAGCCCGCCCGGTGCTTGTGCGACCGGCGCGGCTACCGGTGCCGCCGCCGCTGGCGCGGCGAACGGGAAGAAGACCGTGGCGAGTGCTATCACCGCCGACGCCAGGACGAACGAGAACCAGCGCTGGCGGGGGGTGGCGGGGCCGTGTGACACGGGATCCCGCCCGGCGGTTAGCCGGCGCGTCCAGGCGTACACGTCTAGTCCTCCGGCTCAACCTCGACGGTCGCCGCGCTGTCGGGCGCGGCGGGGGTGGTGTCCAGGTGTTCCAAAAGACCGGGCACGTACGACACGTCAACGCGCGTCTTCTGTACGCGTCCGTCCACGTCGCGCATGACGAACTCGCGGAACCCCAGACGGGCCGAAGAGGAGGCGTCGACCTGCGACAACCCGGCGAGGACGGCCTCGTAGCCGTCGTCGATGGGCACGCGCAGGAGGCGCAGCGCCTCGGCGGCGATCTCGGCGTCCTCGGCGATGCGTCCGACGAACACCGTCGAGACGAGGTTCTGGACGTCGAGGCCGAGGATGTCACGGGGGTTCTGCGAGGCCACAAGTGCGGCGAGGTTCCACTTGCGGGAGTCGCGGGCGAGGCGGACGAGGAAGGACCGGCCCGACCGCCAGCCCTCCATGAAGTGCGCCTCGTCCAGGCCGACGAGTTTGCGGGATTCCATCGCCCCGCCGTAGCAGCGGCGCACGGCGAGGCGGTGGGCGGTGTGCAGCATGGGGAGGGCGAGCTGCTCCTCCGCCGACCAGTACTCCCGCTCGATTTTGAGGTCGGGCAGGCGCAGGCCGGCCATGGTGATCACGGTGAGGGCCGCGTCGTCGCCGAGGGTGCCGGGCGGCGGCGAGCCGAAGAAGAGCAGCGCGAGCGGCATCTCGGCGGTGTCGAGCAGCAGGTTGCCGAGCTCGCGGCTGTCGTCGTCGACGCCCTGGAGTACGGACACGATGTCGTCGAGCGTGGACGACTCCTCGGCGGGGACCTGCCGGACGGCGTGCCGGAACGCCGTCGCCGTGGCCGCCTCGCGGGCGACCTGCGGCGGCACGAGCATGAGGCAGATGTCCTGCACGAGCATGCGCCGCTCGGCGCGGGCGTTGGACACGGCGATGCCGTACTCCTGCTCGCCGGCCGGCGTGTCGGGGAAGTGGGCGCGCTGCGGGGTGGGGATCAGCGCGTACGGGGCGAGGGTGCCCTGCTCGGAGCCCGTCAGGTTCAGCACCCGGGAGAACGGGCGCAGCTCCGGCATCTGGGTCAGGCGCGCCAGCGGCCCGGACGGGTCGAGCAGGGTGACCTGCACGCCCCGCCGCGCGGCCAGGTACCCGAGCGCGCCCATCAGGGTCGACTTGCCGCCGCCCGGCTCGGCCACGAACACGGCCAGGCCGGAGCGTTCCCGCACCTCCATGGGGAAGTGCAGGTCGAGGAAGACGGGCCGCCGGCTGGTGCCGGACGTGCGCCCGATGAGGTCGCCGCGCCGGTCGCCGACCGTGGACGCGGCCTGGGGGAGCGCGGCGGCGAGCAGCTTGACCGGCATGCGGCGCAGGTAGCCGGTGTTGGCCAGCGGCTCGCCGGGGATGAACTCGCGGGCGAGCTGGTCCTGGCCCTTGGGGTGCTGCAGCGAGATGCGCATCTCGCGCTGGTAGAGCTGGATGACGCGGCGGGCCCGTTCGAGGGCCTCCTCGCGGGTGGCGCCGCTGATCGCCATGCGGTGCCAGCCGTGCACGCGGGACGAGTCGACGGGCAGGCCGGTGGTCATCTCGTCGCCGAGGACGAGGGCCCGCTGGGCGAGCCGCTCCAGCTCCGGCGGGGCGTCCATGCCGTGGGAGATGTAATCCAGCTGCTGGGAGCGGATCATCCGCAGCCGGTGTTCCAGATTGCGGAACGAGTCGCCCGGCCCGAGCACGTCGATGCGTGAGGACAGCTCCATGGGCCACGGCAGCCGCTCGTGGAAGTGCAGCCACGGCTCGTGCCGCTCGGGGATCTCCAGCGGCTCCATCCGGCCGACGGTGAGGACGGCGACGTGCCGCTCCTCGCCGGTGAGCCGGTTGACCAGCCGCGTCGTCGCCCCGTACGGCGAACGGAAGCGCTCGATCTGCTCGGTGAGCGCGAGCAGGTCCCCGGTCTCCCAGGTGCCCGACGACTGCCCGGACAGCAGCGACGGCGGCGCCATCCCGAGCGCCACGGACCGGTAGAGCAGCCACTCCAGCTCGGCCGCGCTGACCCGCCGGCCGCGCATGCCGAACGCGCCGAGCACCTCGTCGAACTGTTCGACCATGCGCGCCCAGCGCTTGCGCTCGCCCTCGCTGGTACCGCGCCCGAACAGCGCGCCGAACCGCTCCGCGAACGTGTCGCCCAGCGTCCGCTTGGCGAACGTGATGCCGAGGAACGTCTGCCCCTCGGCGTGGTTGACGTGCAGCAGGTGCCGCTGCGCGTTGACCAGGTGGTCGCCCCAGCTCGACGCGCCGGGCACGTCGGGCAGCGGGCGGTGCGTGTTGTGGTCGGCGACCCGCGCCCACTCGTCGGCCGGGAACGGCCGGGTGGTGCGCCGCAGGTGCAGCCGGAACCCGGCCAGGCCCGCGTACTGCTCGGAGATCGCCACGATGAGCGCCTCGCGGTCGGCGTCGGGGCGGAACGCCCAGCGCACCTCGGGCAGCCAGTACCACGCCGTGACGGTGTGCGGGGTGAACGTCAGATGGCCCGCGATCTCCGTCATCGCGAGCTCGACCGCGGGGTCGCGGTCCTTGCTCCTGGGCTTGCGGCCGGCGGGTGGTGGGGCATTCCGGGCCGCCGCGGTGGTCCGGGCCAGGGTGCCGCCCGGGCCCGCGGTGCGGTTCGGGACCACGGGAGTACGCCCGGTCCGCGCGCCCGTGCCAGGCCCGCCGCGGCCGGCG
>NZ_BAAALT010000092.1:0-21987 GCF_039528515.1 Luedemannella flava | reverse complement strand
GCCGCGGGGGCGGCGGGAGCCGCCGGGGCGGCACCCTTGCGGGGCCGGCGCGCGGCCGTGGTCGCCCTGGGCCCATACCCCACGAGTACGGGCGTCCGCCCGCCGTTCGCGCCATCCTCGGGCGCGGCCGGCGTCGCCGGCAGGTCGCCGGCGCCGGGGTCGGTGTCGATCGCGATGATCGGGGTCCCGACCTCGACGGTTGAGCCCTCCTCGTGGTAGATCGCGGCGACCCTGCCGGCCCACTTCGCCGGGATCTCCACGGCCGCCTTCGCGGTCTCCACCTCGACGATCGGCTGGTTCAGCGCGATCGTGTCGCCCACCTTGACCAGCCAGCTGAGGATCTCGCCCTCGAGCAGGCCCTCGCCGAGGTCGGGCAGCGGGAACTCTCTCACTCTCGTCACGCTGTCACCTCCGCTGCGCTCCGGTGCCAGCGTGTGTTCACTGAGCTGACGGTTCGCTCGCTACGTTCGCTCACGGCGTCACCAGCCGAAGCTTCGGTCGACGGCGTCCAGGACCCGGTCGAGGTCCGGCAGGTACTCCTCCTCCAGCCGCGCGGGCGGGTAGGGGGTGTCGTAGCCGGTGACGCGCAGGACCGGCGCCTCCAGGGAGTAGAAGCACTCCTCGGTGACCCGGGCGGCGATCTCGGAGCCCAGGCCCAGGTTGCCGGGCGCCTCGTGCACGACGACGAGCCGGCCGGTGCGGCGGACCGAGTCGAAGACCGGGGACAGGTCCAGCGGCGACAGCGAGCGCAGGTCGATGACCTCCAGCTCGCGTCCCTCCTCGGCGGCGGCCGCGGCCGCGTCGAGCGCGGTGCGGACCATCGGACCGTAGGCGACCAGGGTCGCGTCCGCGCCGGGGCGCAGCACCTTGGCCGCGTGCAGCGGGTACGCCTGCGACGGCGGGATGTCGATGTCGACCTCGCCCTTCTCCCAGTACCGCCGCTTGGGCTCCAGGAAGATGATCGGGTCGTCGCTCGCGATGGCCTGCTGGATCATGAAGTACGCGTCGGCGGGGTTGCCGCACACGACGACCTTGAGACCGGCCGTGTGGGAGAAGTAGGCCTCCGGGGACTCGGAGTGGTGCTCCACCGCCCCGATACCGCCGCCGAACGGGATCCGGATGACGATCGGCAGCCGGACGTGGCCCGCCGAACGGAAGTGCATCTTCGCCACCTGCGACACGATCTGGTCGTACGCCGGGAAGACGAAGCCGTCGAACTGGATCTCGCAGACGGGCCGGTAGCCGCGCAGCGCGAGGCCCACGGCCGTGCCGACGATGCCGGACTCGGCCAGCGGGGTGTCGATGACCCGTTCCTCGCCGAAGTCCTTCTGCAGGCCGTCGGTGATCCGGAAGACGCCACCGAGCTTGCCGACGTCCTCGCCCATGATCAGGACGCGGTCGTTGTCCTCCATGGCGCGGCGCAGGCCCGAGTTGAGGGCCTTGCCGATGGTGAGGATCTCGCCCATGGTCAGTGGCCCCCCTCGAACGACGCGGAGTAGGCCACGAACTGCTCGCGCTCGGCGTCGACCTCGGGCGAGCCGTGCGCGTACGCGTTGTCGAACATCTCGACCGGCTGCGGGTCCGGCATCGACAGGACGCGTTCGCGCAGGTCGGCCGCCTTGCTGGCGGCCTCGGCCTCGACGTCGTCGAAGAAGTCGGCCCCGGTGCCCTGCCGGGTCAGATAGGCGCGGACCCGCTCGATCGGATCCTTCGCCTGCCACGCCTCGACCTCGCTGGAGATGCGGTAGCGGGTCGGGTCGTCGGAGGTCGTGTGCGCGCCCATCCGGTACGTGTACGCCTCGATGAGCGTCGGCCCGTTGCCGTGCCGGGCGTTGTCCAGCGCCGCGCGGGTCACCGCGTAGCAGGCCAGTACGTCGTTGCCGTCGACCCGTACGCCGGGGAAGCCGTAGCCCGCCGCGCGCCGGTAGAGGGGGACCCGGGTCTGGCGCTCGGTCGGCTCGGAGATGGCGAACTGGTTGTTCTGGCAGAAGAAGACGACCGGGGCGTTGAAGACACTGGCCCACACGAACGACTCGTTCACGTCGCCCTGCGCCGAGGCGCCGTCGCCGAAGTACGCGATGACGGCCTCGCCGTCGTCGCCGCCGATCCTGCCGTCCTTCGCGACACCCATGGCGTACCCGGTGGCGTGCAGCGTCTGCGCGCCGATCACGATCGTGTAGAGGTTGAACTTCTCCGCGATCGGGTCCCAGCCGCCGTAGTTGACGCCCCGGAACAGGGCCAACGGGCGGATCGGGTCGATGCCCCGGACATAGAGGACGCCGTGCTCGCGGTAGGTCGGAAAGACCATGTCCTGGGCGCGCAACGCGTGGCCGGAGCCGACCTGCGCCGCCTCCTGACCGAGAAGGCTGGCCCAGATCCCCAGCTCACCCTGCCGCTGCAGGGCGGTGGCCTCGGTGTCCAGCTTGCGCACGACAACGAGGTCGCGGTACAGCCCGCGGATCTCGGAGTCGGTGAAGTCGACCGAGTACGTCACGCCGTCCGCGCCGGTGGACTGCGCCACGCGCTCACCGGTGGGGGTGAGCAGTTGAACGTACTCCGGTTCGGGGGGCGTGCCGCCAGCCTCACGGCTGGGGGCGGCGGCTTTCGCGCCTCTCGCCATCCTGTCTCCCTGTCATCGGTGCGCTGCTACGGGGTGTCCGCGCGACGCAACTGGTGGTCGAGCTCCACGCGGTCCCCGGTAGGGGTGTGGCGCGTGGGGTCTCAGGGCCCCGGCCACGGGACGTTGCTACCGCAGGGTATGCGGACAGCGTCGTCCCGTCACCGCTGGATCCAGCATCTCAGACGCGTGACCCCGCACACAGTCCCCGGGACTGGTCTTGGATCGCTACATTGTCGGCCGGTCGAGGGCATACAGGGGAGGACAACTCGCGATGGCCGATATCACCCGCAGATTCTTCTTGAGGCATCTTCGGGGCGCTCCGACGAGCTGGGTGCGCCACCAGGCAAGCGGAAAGGTGAAGCGCGAGGGGGTCGGGCTGTCGTTCTGGTACCGCCCGCTCGTGGCGGTCCTGTCGGAGGTACCCGTCGACGACCGGGAGCTGCCGCTGCTGTTCCACGCGCGGACCAGCGACTTCGCCGACGTGACCGTGCAGGCCACGGTGACCTACCGGCTCGCCGACCCGGCCGCCGCCGCGAGCCGGCTCGACTTCTCGATCGACCCGCGCCGGGGCGGGCCGCGCGGCCAGCCGCTCGACCAGATCGCCACCCTGCTCGCCGAGCTGGCCCAGCAGCCGGCGCTCGACCTGCTCGCCCGCGTCCCGCTCACCGAGGCCCTGACGGCCAGCATCGCCCCGGTCCGCGACGCGGTCAGCGCGGCGCTCGCCGCCGACCCCCGGCTCGCCGAGACCGGTGTGGCCGTGGTCAGCGCCCGGGTCGTCGCGATCCGGCCCGAGCCGGAGCTGGAACGGGCGCTGCAGACCCCCACCCGCGAGGCCGTGCAGCAGGAGGCCGACAAGGCCACCTACGAGCGGCGGGCCCGGGCCGTCGAGCGCGAGCGCGCCATCGCCGAGAACGAACTCCAGAACAAGATCGAACTAGCCCGCCGCGAGCAGCAGCTCGTCGAGCAGCACGGCGCCAACGCCCGCCGCAAGGCCGAGCTGGACGCCGCCGCCGACCTGGTCGGCACCCAGGGTGCGGCCGAGCGGGCCCAGGTGGCCGCCGCGTCGGCCGCCAACCAGGTGCGCGTCGCGGCCGGCGCCGACGCCGAGGCGCACCGGGTCAAGCTGGAGGCGCAGGCCGCCGGCCGGCGGGCCGTCGGGCTCGCCGAGGCGGAGGCCGAGCCCGCCCGGCTCGCGGCGTACGCGGACCTGCCGGCCGGCGTACTCCAGGCTCTGGCGCTCAAGGAGCTGGCGGGTAAGGTGCCGGCGATCGGGCAGCTCACCGTCACCCCGGACGTGCTCACCAACCTCGTCGCCAAGCTGACCGGCGACGCCCAGCGATGACGACGCTCGCGCCGCGGGTCGTCGTGGTGTCCCGGCCGTCCGAGCTCACCGAGCTGCTCGGACGGCACGGGACGCGCGCGGCCGCGGCGTACTTCCTGCGCGAGCGCGGGCGCTCGCTCGACGAGGTCGACGCGCGGCACGAGGCGCTGCAGGCCGCGCTGGCCGGGGTCGGCGCGGCCATCCCGGCGGACTGGCGGCGCGGCCACGTGTCACGGGCGGACCTGCCCCGGTTCCTGTTCGCGCCGGAGGACGTGGTCATCGCGGTCGGGCAGGACGGGTTGGTCGCCAACGTCGCGAAGTACCTGTCCGGGCAGCCCGTCATCGGTGTCGACCCGGAGCCGGACCGCAACCCGGGCGTCCTCGTCCGGCACGCGGCCGGGTCGGTGGCGCCGCTGCTGCGCGCGGCCGTGGCGGGCCGGGCCGGGGTGCAGGCGCGGACCATGGTCGCCGCCTGCCTGGATGACGGGCAGGAGCTGCTCGGCCTCAACGAGATCTACTTCGGACACGCGACGCACCAGTCGTCGCGCTACACGCTGCGCGACCCCGCGTCGGGCAACGAACGCCACTCGTCGTCCGGCGTCATCGTCAGTACGGGCACGGGCGCGACCGGCTGGACGTACTCGATCTCGCGGCAGCGGGCCGACGCACCGGCGCTGCCCGACCCGGACGAGAAGGCGCTGTGCTGGTTCGTCCGGGAGGCGTGGCCGTCGCCGGGGACGGGGGTGCGGCTCACGTCCGGTCTCATCGGCGCCGGGCAGAAGCTGGAGCTGATCAGCGAGGCGGAGTCGCAGGTCGTGTTCGCCGACGGGGTGGAGGCCGACCACCTGGTGCTGGCGTTCGGCCAGCGCCTGGAGGTCAGCGTGGCGCCGCGCCAACTGCGGCTCGTGCTCGGCGCCTGACCACCCGGTCCAGCACCAACAGGACGACCGGCCCGATCACCCCGGCGACGAGGCTCGCGAGGCTCGCGGCCAGGTCGAACCCGACCAGCGTGCCGTGGTGCGTCGAGTGGAACGCCAGGTGCAGCGTGTTGAACACCAGCGTCCCGGCCAGCACGACGGCGGTGACCCGGGCGTCGTCGAGGACGGCGGCGACGGTGAGCAGCACCCCGAGCGTCAGGAAAATCGACCCGAGGTCGCTGACCAGATGCTCATTGAACGGCGGGTACCCGGCCGTCCAGCGGTGCCCGAACCCCGGAAACGTGACGAAGAAGTGCCGTGGCGCCCCGACCGCCCACACCCCCCACCACAGGTTCAGCCCCGCCAACGCCGCCAACCCGCCCCGCACCACCCACCGCCAACCCGTCACCCCGGCATCCTCCCCCGCCCGCGATGCGCCGCGCCGCCCGGCCCTGCAGCTCGACGTTCGGACCGTTAGGCAGGGAATTTCCACGCGAATTGCCTGCCTAACGGTCCACATCACCGGGCCCGCGGCGCGGGGTGGGGTTAGCGGGCGGTGGTGAGGGTGGCCCGGGACTCGTCGTAGGCCAGGAGGGCGCGGCGGGTCGGGTCGACCACCTGGGTACGGAGGACGTCGTCCACCGCGCCGCGCAGGGTGGTCATCGTGTCGGTGCGGCGGCGGGCGGAGCCCGTGCGGCGGACGCGCCAGCGGATGAACGCCGGCACCACGGCCACCACGATGCCCGCTACCAGCAGGATCACCGGGATCGGGACGTCGAGCCAGGTGGGCGGTTGCCAGGAGCCGCCGTCACGGAGCACGCGGACGCTGGCGCCGACCAGCCAACCGGCGCCGATGACGGCCACCAGCAGGCCCAGGAAGATCAGCACCGTGGCGACTGCCCACCAGCGGGAGCGGCGGGCCGGACGGGGCGCGGCAGCCGCGAGGGCGGTCCGCAGCGCGGCGACCAGGTCGTCCGGCTCGCGGGGGACGACCGCCCGGACCCGTTCGCGCCATGGCGGCGGGACCGCCGCGACGACCTTCTCGACGTAGGAGCGCACGGCCACGCCCACGGCCGCCGGGGCGGGCGCCAGGTCCGGCACGGTCACGGTGGTTCGGCCGTACTCCTCGGCGGCGGTGTCCGCGACGGCGTCGACGCCGCTGGCGGCGGCCACCGTGTCGATGAGCTCGCGGGTCGGCACCGCGCCGGCCGTCTCCACCGGCAGTTCCCGGTCGACGAGCGGGGCCAGGCCGGCGACGGCCTCGTCGAGCTCGGCGCTCAGCCGGGTCAGCGCCGCCATCCGGCTGCGTACGGCGTCCGCGAGGAGGTCGCGCAGGTGCCCCAGGCCCTCGCCGGTGGCCGCGGACGTGGCGACGACCCGGACGTCGGCGAGCCCGTCGGCGGCGAGCAACCGGCCCAGGTCGGCGACGCACCGGGCGGCGTCCTCGGGGGTGAGCCGGTCGACCTGGTTGAGCACGACGGCGGTGGCGCCGGCGAGGTTGCCGAACTTGGCCAGGTACGCCTCGTGCACCACACGGTCGGCGTACTTCTGCGGGTCCACGACCCAGACGACCAGGTCGACGTGGGAGATGAGGCGGTCGGACTCGACCTGGTGGCCGACGGCGACGGAGTCCAGGTCGGGCAGGTCGAGCAGGACGAGGCCGCGCAGGGCGACCTGGTCGTCGGGCACGCGGACGCTCTCCCGGGCGAACCGTCGGTCGGGCGCGACGCCGAGCCAGTCGAGCAGCCCCACCGCGCCGGACAGGCCCCACACGCAGGAGTGGACGTCCCCGGTGGTCGGGCGCAGCGGCCCGACGGGGGACAGGTCCACCCCGCTGAGCGCGTTGAACAGGGCGGACTTGCCGGTGCCGGTCGCGCCGGCGAGGGCCACGACGGTGTGCTCGCCGGACAGCCGCAGCCGGGCGGCGGCCCGGTCCACCAGCACGCGGGCGGGCGCCAGCTCCTCCTCGGCCACGTACGGCCCGGCCAGCTCCAGGAACCGGTCCACCGCCGCGAACCGCTCGATCAGCGCCGCCGCCGGCGACGGAGCGGGCTGCGGCGGGTCGACCGCGAGGGGTCGGGGCGCGACGGTCACCATGGCCGCCCCCGGGTGGTACGCACGACGGCGGCCAGGCTCGCGGCCACCGCGCGCAGCCGGTCGCCGGTCGCCGGCTCGACCGGGTGCGCGGCGACGAGGGCCAGGTACCCGTGGGCCTCCTCGTCGAGGAACTCCCCGACGTGGGCGCGCAGGCCGGCGCGGGCCTGGTCGGCGAGCTGGCGGACCGGTTCGGTGCCCGTGACGGCCAGGACCTCGGTGAGCGCGCCCCGCCCGGCCTCCATCGGCCGATGCGGGTCCGGCCCGAGGCTGGCCAGGGCGACGATGGCCGGTGCCGGGCCACGGCCCTTTTCACCGGCCCGCGCCAGCGACCGCACCTGCGAGTGCCAGCCGCGCACCACGCGACCCACCCGGTCGCGGCGGGTCAGCCGCGTCTCGTGGCGGTCGGGGCCGGCGTCGGCGAGCAGCGCCCGCCCGGCGGGGTTCGCCCGCCAGATCGCCGTGACGCGCTCGTCGGCCCGCTCGGCAACCTCGCAGAGCAGGGTGGTCAGCGACCCGCCGAGGGTCTCGCGCAGCCGGGCCTCCGCGGACGGGGCCATCACGGGCATGGTCACCACCCGCTGGTTGCGTCGCCGCAGTCGGCGGTGCCGGCGCACGTTGCCGGGGCCCGCGGCGCTGTTGCGGTCGGTCACCCACCGGACGTTGGCCGCGCGGGCGTCGCCGCCGCGGGCGACCGCGTTGCTGTCCCGGCGACCCGCGCCGGAGGCCGTGAGCTCCAGGCCGAAGAGCACGTCCCCGCCGAGGGCGCTCCCGTCGCGCTGCGCCGCGTCGACCCGCGAGCCCGCCTCGGCGTACGCGCGGCGGACGGCGCCGGCGAGGTCGTCGCGGGCGGCCACCTGCTCGTCGGCGGCCCGGGCGAGCCCGTTGGCCCGTACGGAGATCGACCGGGCGGCGCCGGCGATGGTGCGCCAGGTGACCTCGGCCCGGCGTCCGGGGTCGCGGGCGAGCCGGTCGAGCCAGCCGCGCACGGCGGCGACCTCGGCCTCGGGCAGCAGCCCCTGCCCGTCGATGACGGTCTCGGTGATGGTGAACAGCGGCGACTCCCCCAGGCCCTGTTCGGTGAGCATCCGGGCCAGGTGCAGGGCGATGGCGTCCCGGTCGGCGGCGGGCACCCGGTCGAGCACGATCGCGACGGGCGTCCCCCGGTCCTGCGCGTCGCGCAGCAGGCGCCACGGCACCGCGTCGGCGTACCGGCTGGCGGTGGTCACGAACACCCACATGTCGGCGGCGGCGAACAGTTCGGCGGCGAGTTCGCCGTTCTCGGCGACGACGGAGTCGACGTCGGGGGCGTCGAGCAGGGCGAGCCCGGCCGCCAGCGCGGGCGCCACGACGACGTCGAGGCGGCGCGCGCCGGACGTGTCGGGCGCGAGGGGGTGCCCGAGGCTGCGGCTGCGGGCGAGGCTGGGCAGCAGTTCGGGGGCGCTGAACCAGGCGGTGTCGCGGGGGTTGCAGACGAGCGTGGGGGCGAGCGTGGTGGGGCGCAGCACGCCGGAGCGGCTGACGGGCGCCCGGACCAGGCTGTTGACGAGCGTGGACTTGCCGGCGCCGGTGGAGCCGCCGACGACGGCCAGGGTCGGCGCGTCGAGCCCGGCGAGGCGCGGCAGCAGGTAGTCGTCGATCTGGGCGGTGACCTCCGCGACCACGCGGCGGGCCACGTCGGCGCTGGGCAGCGCCAACGGCAACCGCAGCCGGTCGATCTCCGCACGGAGGCCGCGCAGCGCGTCACTCAGCCCCGCGATAGCGGGAGTACGCGTGCCGCTCATGGGTTAAGAGTGGCTGATTGTCGGACACACCGCCCGAAAAAGCGAGAACCCGGCTCGGAGTGTCAGGCGCGGAGCTGTCCGGGCGCCCGACGCCCTCGCCACACGACGGCTCCGGCGTCAGGCGCGGAGCTCGGCGATGCAGCACTTCACGCTGCCGCCGCCCTTCTTCAGCTCGCCCAGGTCGACGGTTACCGGCACGTACCCGGCGTCCCAGAGCTTCGCGGCCATCCCGGCGGCCTCGGCGGGCAGCACCACGTGCCGGTTGTCGCTGACCAGGTTGAGGCCGAACGCCAGCGCGTCGGTCTCGTCGGCGAGCACCGCGTCCGGGAACATCTGCGCGAGCACCTGGCGCGAGCCGAGCGAGAACGCCGACGGGTAGTACGCGATGTTGTCGTCGGAGATCGCGGCCAGGGCGGTGTCGAGGTGGTAGAAGCGCGGGTCGATCAGGCGCAGCGACACCACGGGGCGGCCGAGGACCTCCTGGGCCTCGGCGTGCGCCGGCGGCTCGGTGCGGTAGCCGTACCCGGCGAGGACCAGCCCGCCGTGCGCGCCCGGCAGGTACGCGAAGTCGCCCTCGCCCTCGTTGACGTGGTTGGCCGGCACGTAGCGCCAGCCGGTCGCGGCGTACCACCGCTCGTGCGCGCCCGCCTCGGCGGTGCGCTGCGGGTAGCGGAAGCGGGCGCCGAGGACGGTGCCGTCGACCGAGAACGCCCCGTTCGCGGCGAAGACCATGTCCGGCAGGTCGGGCTGCGCCTCGAGCACGTGCACGGTGTGCCCGAGCTGGATGAGGGTGTCCCGCAGACCGGCCCACTGCGCGAGCGCGAGGTCGGTGTCGACCGGCGACCCGGGATCCATCCAGGGATTGATCGAGTACGCCACGGCGAACCGCTCGGGCGGGCACATCAGGTACTCGCGGGTGCGGGAAACGCGCAGGTCACGCAGGGATTCGGTCTCGATCACGAGAGATAAGGCTAGGGTCTGACCCGACTACCGAAACAGTTCGTTTCGTTGCGATCGAGAGGCGATCCGTTGCGCATGGACGAGACCGATCGGCGAATCATTGCGGCTCTGACCGCGGATGCCCGCGCATCGTTCGCCGAGATCGGCCAGCAGGTGTCCCTGTCGGCCCCGGCGGTGAAGCGCCGGGTGGACCGGCTGCGGGCCAGCGGGGTTATCAAGGGGTTCACCGCGACCGTCGACCCGGCCGCCATCGGCCGCACCACCGAGGCGTTCGTGGAGCTGTTCTGCACCGGCCGCACGACGCCCGCCCAACTGGCGAACGCCACCCGGCGCCACCCCGAGGTGGTCGGCGCGTTCACGGTGTCGGGCGAGGCCGACGCCCTGGTCCACCTGCGCGCCGCCGACATCGCGAGCCTGGAGCAGGCCCTGGAGCGGCTGCGCGCCGAGCCGTTCGTCACGTCCACCCGAAGCATGATCGTTCTGTCCCGCTTGACGGATTGAGGAACCGTCCGCACGCATTGCGGAACCGTCCGCCGGGGGCCCGCGTCGAACCGGCCATGACGCGCACCCCTTCGCGCACCGTCCGCCTCGGGCTGATTCTCGCCGCCCTGAGCGTGACCGTGGCCGGCTGCACGGGCCCCGGCCCGCTCGACGCTCCCGGGCCCAGCGCGCCGGCGCCCCGCGTGGCGCCCGCCGGGCCGTACCAACTGGTCGCCTTCGACACGTGCGCCGAACTGCTCGGCGATCTGCGCAAGGCGGCCCGCGAGTCGGCCACACTGAACGGTGGCTGGCCCGGCGCGCGGCTGTGGGGCGGCGCGGAGAACGCGATGGCCGACGGTGCCGCCGCCAAGGCGCCGGGCGGTGCCGGGGAGGCCGCCGCCGGCCACTCGGGCACCAACAACCAAGAGTCCGGCGTCGAGGAGCCCGACACCGTCAAGACGGACGGCCGGCGCATCGTGACGATCCGGCGCGGCGTTCTGCAGGTCGTCGACACCGCGACCCGCAGCGTCACCGGCAGGCTCGACCTCGCCGGGGCGGCCGGCACGTGGGCCACCCGCCCCGGGTACGAGTCGATCAAGTGGATGGCCACGGACCTGCTGCTGTCGGGCAACCGGGCGCTGGTGCTGAGCAGCGACGCCGGCCTCGACGAGAACGCCGGCGCGACCAAGCGGGCCCGGCCGACGTGGGGCGCGGTGAGCGCGCTGCTCGTGGACCTGTCCGGCACGCCGCGCCTAATCAGTTCGTTCCGGATCGACGGCCACCTGGTCGACGCGCGGCAGGTCGGCACCACGGCCCGCCTCGTCGTCGGCAGCGCCATGCGCATCGAGATGCCGTACCGCGAGAACCAGACCGACAAGCAGCGCATCGCCGCCTACCAGAAGCTGATCGACAAAGCGCCGGTGGAGCAGTGGCTGCCCCGCTTCGAGATCACCACCGGCGGCGCGACGGAGAGGGGCCACGTCGAGTGCGACGAGGTGCGCCGCCCCACGACGTACTCCGGCGTGCAGACCCTGACCGTCGCGAGCTTCGACCTCACCGCGGACAGCTTGGGCCGCGGTGATCCGGTCGCCCTGCTGGCCGACGGCCAGACGGTCTACGGCACCGCGAACAGCCTGTACGTGGCGACCGACGAGCGCTGGCGGTTCGTGCGACCGGTGGACGACGTCATCCGGCCGAACGCCGGGAGCGACAAGGTCAAGCCCGGCACGACGATCTACCGGTTCGACACGTCGCAGCGGGTGCCCGTCTTCGAAGGCGGCGGCCGGGTGCCGGGCTACCTGCTCAACCAGTACGCGATGTCGGAGTGGGAGGGCACGCTGCGGGTGGCCACCACGACGGGCGACACCTGGTGGGGCGGCGGGACGCCGCCGAAGTCGGAGTCGGCCGTCTACGCGCTGCGCCTCGGCGAGGGGCAGCTCAAGCTGGTCGGCCACGTCGGCGGCCTCGGCAAGGGCGAGCGCATCTACGGCGTGCGGTTCGCCGGCGCGATCGGGTACGTGGTGACGTTCCGCCAGACCGACCCGCTGTACACAGTGGACCTGACCGACCCCACGAAGCCGCGGGTGCGCGGCGAGCTGAAGGTCGACGGGTACTCGGCCTATCTGCACCCGCTAGACGACAAGCGCCTGCTCGGCGTCGGCCAGGACGTCCGCGACAACCGGACCCGGGGCGCGCAGGTGGCGGTCTTCGACGTCAGCGACCTCGACAACCCGCGCCGCGTCTCCCGGCTCACCCTGCCGGACACGTACACCGACGCCGAGTACGACCCGCACGCGTTCCTGTACTGGGCCGCCACCGGCACCGTCGTGCTGCCGCAGTACGCGTGGTCGGACATGGGCCAGCCGCTCGCGAGCGCGACGGTGCTGAAGGTGACCGGCACGGATGTGGCGGTCGTGACGACCCTGAAGCACCCGGCGCCCGCGAACGACGCCTGGACCGGCAAGATCACCCGGTCGATGGTCATCGACGGGGTGCTGTGGACCCTGTCCGAGGCGGGCCTGCAGGCGAACGACCTCACCAGGCTCGACAAGCTCGCGTGGCTGCCGCTCAGTTAGAGGTACATCCCCGTGTGGTGGTCGTCATCACCGTTGGGGGCGGGCGACGGCGGCGCGGCAGCGTCGTCGTCGCCGGTCGGCGTGTCGGTGTCGGTGAAGAAGCGCTTGCCGCCGAACTCCCCGTGCAGCCGGTCGTCGAGCTCGTCGGCCAGCCCGGTCATGACCTGCACGGCGAGCATGAGGTGGGTGGCCTGGAAGTCGCGGCCGAACACCGGCACCGACGCCCACACCGTGTCGCCGATGCAGTACAGCCGGCCGATCGGCATGCGGTGGGTCAGCTCGGCGAGCCGTACGTGCAGATGCTCGTTGGCCGAGACGTCGGTCAGCACCGGGGAGAACACGTCGACCAGCGGCGGGTCGTCGCGCACCCGGACGAACACCATCGCCGACCCGGAGCGGATGCCGATGTCGCCGTCGCGGTCGAGCGGCAGGCTCTCCGGCGGGGTGTTCATCATCGCGCCCATCACGGTCGCGACCTGCTCGGGCAGGGTCAGCGAGGACAGGTCGATGTGGTGGTCGGTGTAGCCGGGGCTGCCGGCCGTGATCGGGCGGGCCGCCGCGAGGGTCGGCAACGCCTCGCGCGCCCCGTCGGGCTGGACGTCGTAGACCAGGAACGCGGGGTGCGGCGTGCCGTACACGTCGCGGAGCGTGCGGGTGAGCACGCCCGCGAGCCGCGTGCCGTCACCGACCGGCTGCTGCAGGCCGAAGCGCTGGTCGGAGTTCACCACGCCGGGCGGCGACCAGCCGAGCGCGATCAGCTCACCGATCGCGGCGCGGTTGAGGCGGTGCTCCGGCGGCAGGGACGGGTTGCCCACCGCGTACGCCTGGACGGCGCCGTCGACGGCACGCACGGTGACGCCGAACAGCGCCTCGCCGACGCCGGACGCGGACGGGTCGAGGGTCAGCTCCAGCTCAGCACCATCGGGCAGATTGACCAGGGCGGACGCGAGGGCACGACGGAAGTCCAGCCACGCCTCGGTGACCTTCGCGCCGAGATCCATCTCGGCGGGATCATCCACGAACGTCGCTTCGGCGGGCTTGTCCATCGCCTCGTCACTCACAGTTCCTCCCCTGTTCGAGGCCCTCACCCTAGCGGCCGTCGAGGTCCAACGGTCCCCAAGAGTCCGCGGCCCGTCACCCAGCGGGATGTGTGCGCGGTGACCCGGGCGGCGTACCCTCTGGCCGTGAGCGAGCTGACCCACGTCGACGCCTCCGGCGCCGCCCGCATGGTGGACGTCACAGCGAAGGACGTGACCGTCCGGCGGGCCGTCGCCGCCGGCACCGTGCGCACCACGCCCGAGGTGGTCGACCTGCTGCGCCGGGAGGCGCTGCCGAAGGGCGACGCCCTCGCGGTGGCCCGCATCGCCGGCATCATGGGGGCCAAGCGCACCCCGGACCTCATCCCGCTGTGTCACCCGATCGCCCTGCACGGCGTCACGGTCGAGCTGACGCTGCGCGGCGACGCGGTGGACATCGAGGCCACGGTCCGCACCGCCGACCGTACGGGCGTCGAGATGGAGGCCCTGACCGCCGTGGCGACCGCCGGCCTCGCCGTCATCGACATGGTGAAGGCGGTGGACCCGGCCGCGTCCATCGAGGCGGTCCGGGTGTTGCTCAAGGAGGGGGGCAAGACCGGCCGGTGGGAGCGGAGCGAGCGGTGAAACGGGCCCGGGTGATCGTGGCGTCCAATCGTGCCTGGGCCGGCGTCTACGCCGACTCCAGCGGCCCGGTGCTGGTCAGCGGCCTGCGACAGGCCGGCTTCGAGGTCGACGACCCGGCGATCGTCCCCGACGGCGATCCGGTGGGTGAGGCTCTGCGCGAGGCGGTCGCGGCCGCGATAGACCTGGTCATCACCAGCGGGGGTACGGGCATCACGCCCACCGACCGCACGCCGGAGGTGACCCGGCCGATCCTCGACTACGAGGTGCCCGGCATCGCGGAGGCGATCCGCGCCCACTCCCGCGAGCGGGTGCCGGCCTCGGCCCTGTCGCGCGGCCTGGCCGGCGTGGCCGGCACCACACTGATCGTGAACCTGCCCGGCTCGGTCGGCGGCGCCCGCGACGGCCTGGCGGTCCTCACCCCGATCCTGCACCACGCCCTGGACCAGCTCCACGGCGGCGACCACCGGCCCTAGCGCCTGCCCCGACATCGGTGCCGCCGGTAATCCGCCGGACGTCCTGTCACCGTCACCGCCGGAACCCGCTGACGTTTTAACCGTTACGCCTGGAACTAAACGCGAAATTTCCTGCGTAACGGTCCAAACGTCAGCTTTCCTGCGTGGGCGACCCGCGGGGGTGGGCGGAGGCGGCCGACGGGGCCGGGGTCGCACTCCGCCGTTGGCGGTAGGGTCGCGGGTGGGCGCACCGCGGGCGGAGGTAGAGGCGTGAACGAGGCACCGATCGCGTGGGACGAGGCCGTGGTCGCGGTGCACGCGGCCGGCCGGGCCGCGGCCGCGCCGGCGCAGGCCCTGCCGCTGGCCGAATGTGACGGGCTGACCCTCGCCGAGCCGCTGGTCAGCCTCACCGACCTGCCCGCGTTCGCGACCTCCAGTGTGGACGGTTACGCGCTGCGCGGCCCCGGACCCTGGCGGCTCGCCGGGCGGATTCTCGCCGGCCAGACCGCCCCGCCCATCAGCGACGGCGTGGCTTTCGAGATCGCCACGGGCGCGATGGTGCCGGCCGGCACCGGGCACGTCCTCCGCGTGGAGGAGTCCACGTTGGACGGCGAGGTCGTCAGTGGGACGCCCCGGCCGCTGCCCGAGTGGCGCGAGCCGGGCGACGAGGCCCACAAGGGCGACGAACTGCTGCCGGCGGGCACGCCGGTGACCCCGGCCGTGATCGGCATGGCCGCCGCGTGCGGGTACGACACGGTGTCCGTGCGCCGCGCGCCGCGCACGGCGCTGCTGGTCTTCGGCGACGAGCTACGCACCGCCGGCCTGCCCGGGGACGGGCAGGTGCGCGACGCGCTCGGGCCACAGTTGCCGGGTTGGCTGCGCCGCCTCGGCGCCGACCCGCTGCCCGGCCTGTCCCCGCGTGGGCCGATCGAGGACACGCTGGAGGCACACGTGTCCGCGCTCAAGGACGCCCTGGAGCAGGCCGACCTGGTGTGCACGACGGGCGGCACCATGCACGGGCCCGTCGACCACCTGCACCCGGCGCTCGCCGCGCTCGGCGCCCGCTACGTCGTCAACACCGTCGCCGTACGGCCGGGATTTCCGATGCTGGTGGCCGAACTGCCGGGCGGCAAGTTCGTCGCCGGCCTCCCGGGCAACCCGCAGTCGGCCATCGTGGCCCTGATGTCCCTGGTCGAGCCCTTGATCGCCGGGCTGACCGGCCGGGCCGTCCCGCGGCGCGACACGGTCACGCTCGGCGCTCCCGTCCCGGGCCGGGGCGGCTACACGCATCTCGCCCTCGTGCGGATCGAAGACGACGGGCTGGCCTATCCGCTGGCCCATTCGGCCAGCGCGATGCTGCGCGGGCTGGCCCGGTCCGACGGCTTCGCCGTGATCGTGCCGGGCGCCCAGGGCGACGCCGGCGCGGTCGTCCCGCTCGTACCCCTGCCTATATTTTTCGGAGCGCGGCCATGACGGTAGAGACCAGGGTGACGACCGAGCTGCTCGACGTAAGCTCGCACGAGAGGGCGGTGTCGCATCCGGCGGCCGGGGCCGTGGTGTCGTTCGCCGGGGTGGTGCGCGACCACGACCACGGGCGCGAGGTGCTGCGTCTGACCTACGAGGGGCACCCCAGCGCGGAGGCCGTCCTCGCCGAGGTCGCCGCCGAGATCGCCAAGGATCCGGACGTCTACGCGGTGGCCGTGTCCCACCGGGTCGGCCCGCTGGAGATCGGCGACGTGGCGCTGGCCGCGGCCGTGTCGACGGCGCACCGGGCGGCCGCGTTCGCGGCGTGCGCCCGGCTCGTCGACGAGGTGAAGGCTCGGTTGCCGATCTGGAAGCACCAGCACTTCGCGGACGGCACCGACGAGTGGGTCAACTGTCCCTGAGCCGGCCGGCGGTGAAGGCGGGCGCCGCGCCGGGGCGCCAGGGCAGCACGGCCACCAGCGCGAGCACGACCAGGCCGAGCGAGTTCTCGGCGAGCCAGCCGAAGGTCCCGTCGGCGTAGTGCGACGTCGGCAGCAGGTGGCTGTAGTCCCACACGGGCGAGACGACGTAGAGCACGTAGCTGCCCACGGCGAGGGCCGCGTACGGCAGGCCGGCGAAGCGGGCGCTCATCCGCAGCGGCAGGCGCGCGCCGGCCAGCCTCGGCAGCAGCAGCGCCGTCGCCGAGGTGCGGCGGCGCACCGCCGCGTCGGCCAGCACGATGATCGCCAGCACCGCGAAGACGAGGTGGTGCGTCCAGGAGATCGGGCAGATCGCGTTGCCGGTCAGCCCCACCAGGACGAACGCCGCGTACTCGTCGCCGTCGCGGTGTGCGCTGACCGCCCGGGAGATCCCGATGGCCAGCAGCACGAGCGCGAACGAGAACCACACGAGCGGCGGGGAGTCGGTCGAGTCGAACAGCCGGGCGAGGATGCCGGTGAGCGCCTGGTTGGGGGTCATGTCGGCGGCGCCGACCCGCTCGGTCTGCCAGAGGATCGTGCTGAAGTACGTCCACGACTCGTGGCCGGCGATCATCCAGGCGGCGAAGGTCGCCCCGACGGCCGTGCCGACCGCCACGAACGCCGCCCGCCACTGCCGGCTGCAGACGAGGTAGAGGATGAACAGCGCGGGCGTGATCTTCACGCTGGCGGCGAGGCCGATGCCGGCGCCGGCCCACGCGCCGCTGGCGAAGAAGCCGGCCGTCTGGCTACCGGGGCGGGCCCGCCAGCGCAGGCCGACCAGGTCGGCGAAGATGAGCGCGGCGAGCAGCAGGTTGACCTGGCCGAAGCCGAGCGTCTCGCGGATCGGGTCGGTCGCGGTGAGCGGCGGCACGACGAGCGCCACGGCGTACCAGGTGCGCCAGCCGTACCGGCGGGCGATGGGTCGCACGGCGAGCGCGACGAGGAACACGAACGCGGCCATGCTGACGATGCCGCTGAGCCAGCCGGCCGCGGTGACCGACAGCTCCGCCATCGGGCGCATGACGATCGCGGCGAACGGCGGGTACGTGAAGCCGAGCCCCGTCGGCGGGTGGACGTAGCGGTAGAGGTCGCCGCCGCTGGCCCACCACGCGACGGCGCCGTGGTAGATGCGCAGGTCGTAGAAGTGGATCGGGCGGCCGAACCATTGGGTGGTGCCGTAGCTCGCGGCGACCAGGACGAGGACGAGCCCGAGGCGGCCGGCCTGCGCCGCCCGTGGCCGCGTCCGGGCCCAGGCGCGCACCGCGTCGACGGCGTGCACCCAGTGCCGGCGGCCAGCCGGGGTCGCCTCGACCGGGGCCGGCGCGGCGGGGCCGGCCATCCGCTGACGCGGCGGCAGCCAACGCGAACGCGGGGTCACGGTCGTCATCGCGCCAGCCTCCCCCCGTGCCGTGTCGGCCGCATTTCTCCGTCGTTTCCGCCAACATAGCCGCTATGTCTGTGACATGACCGCTACAGATTGTTTAGAACAGGTCCGCAGCTCACGGGTTGATCAGGTGTTTTGCCGTGACGTCGCCGTGACGTGCCGTTGCCGAGCTGAGACCCAACTGTTGCGCATTGGTGAGCGAGCAGGATGAATCGTACCTTTGGGCTACTTTGCCCGGTTTTGCCGACACACTCGCGTTTCCAGATGCCCGGCTCCGGGCGCCGCCAAACCACCCGTTAGGGCCTTATACGCTTCTCTAGCGCCAATCTTAGATAGCCGTAGAGAGCGCTACTCCACCGGCGGCTGTGCCCGCAGGTAGCGCGCGAAATGCGGCACCGTGAACGCCACGGTGCCCCGTTCCCCCGAGTAGATGAGCCCTTTCTTGATCAACGCGTCCCGCGCCGGCGACAGCGACGCCGGCTTGCGGCCCAACGTGCGGGCCACCTCGGCCGTCTGCACCGGCGCGTCCGCGTCAGCGTCCGCGTCCAGGGCCGCCATGGCCCGCATGTACTCCCGCTCGGCGGGCGTGGCCCGCTCGTAGCGCGACCCGAAGAACCCCACCGCCAACTCCGCCTCGGCCTCGGGCGCCGCGACCCGCACGTCCGCCGCCGTGATCGGCGAGCGCGGCGCGTGGTCCCACGTCGCCTTCCCGTACGCCTGCACGAAGTACGGGTACCCGCCACTCGCCTCGTACAGCGCGTCGAGGGCCTTGGCCTCGAACTCCACGCCCTCCCGGGCGGCCGGCGCGACCAGCGCGCGGTCGGCGGCGAGCCGGTCGAGCCGGTCGATGCGCTGGTAGCGGAAGAGCCGCTCCGAATAGGACTTGCTGGCCGACAGCAGCGCCGGCAGGTGCGGCAGCCCCGCGCCGACCACGATCAGCGGCGCGCCGGTCTGCGACAGGTCGTGGCAGGCCGCGCACATCGCCGACACGTCGGCGGCGCCGAGGTCCTGCATCTCGTCGATGAACAGGGCGATCCCGGTGCCGACCGAGGCGGCCAACCCCGCCGCGTCCGTGAACAGCTCGACCAGGTCGATCTCGATGTCGCCCGAGTCGGCCCGCCCGACGGCGGCCGGAACGTCGATGCCGGGCTGCCACCTGGCGGCGGAACGGGCGACCCCACGCCCGCCGGCGCTCTCGATGGACCGGACCGCGAACGCCTTCACCACGCCCAGGACCTCGGCCACATGGGACGGCTCGGCCTGCGGCGCGAGCTCCCGGACGGCCATGTGCAGGGCGGCGGCCAGCGGCCGGCGCAGCGACTGGTCGGGCCGGGCCTCGATCTTCCCGGTGCCCCACTGGCGGGTGATGGCCTCGCTGCGCAGGGTGTTGAGCAGCACCGTCTTGCCGACGCCGCGCAGCCCGGTGAGCACCAGCGACCGTTCCGGGCGGCCCCGCGAGACGCGCTCCAGCACGATCTCGAACGTGTCCACCTCGCGGTCGCGCCCGGCCAGCTCCGGCGGGCGCTGCCCGGCGCCGGGCGCGTACGGGTTGCGGACGGGCTCCACGGCGCGGACCGTATCGAAACGAATCTCGGCCCGTCTAGCTGACACGCTAGACGGGCCGAGACATTACCCGCTTCGTTACCGTTCCTGCGTCATGCAGAACACGATGTCGTTCTCAAGACCGTCGTAGTTGTTCTTGTAGAAGAACGTGAAGCCCGTGCCCTTGCAGGTGTTCTGGGCTTCCTGATCGGTCAGCTTGTCGTCGTCGTTCTGCTTGATGGCGGTGCCGGTGAAGATCTTGATCACCTTGTAGACCCCGGGGGTGCACTCGACGACCGACATCTTCGGCTTCGCGTTCGTGCCCGCGTTGGCCACACAGTCGTCGACCTGCACCGTGAACGGGTTGAAGACGTCGTCCGTGGGCGGCGCGCTGGTCTCCGGCGCGGCCGAGGTGACCGGCGCACCCGTCGTGGCCGGCGGAGTGGTCGGGCCGCCCGTGCCTGTCGTCCTGGTGTCGTCACGGGTCGCGATGTAGTAGGCGGCCGCGCCGCCGCCACCGACCACGAGCAGCACGGCCAGCGCCACGAGGATCGGGATCAGCTTGCTGGGCTTCGGCTGCGGGGGCTGCGGCGCCCAGCCCGGCGGCACGGTGTGCCCCCCGGTGCCCGGCTGCTGCACCCACGTGCCGCCGGTGTAGGCCGGCGGATACGACCCCGAGTAGGGGTCGAACTGGTGCGGGATCGGGTCGGTGGGCATGGCCGACTGACCGGGCGGGAACTCGAGCCCACCCTCCCAGGGGTCCTGCGGCTGCGCATACTCCTGGGGCCCGGTGTCGGGCGCCCCGCCCGCCGGCTCGTTGCCTGCCATCCTCGTCCCCTCCCGCCTGCGCGCACACGGTAGCGCGTGGCTGTGACGACAACACCCCCGATATCGCGCCGTCACCAAGGTTCGCACACGTCGGCTAGCGCATCACGCCCCCGCTGTCACCATCTTGACGGTCAGATAAGGCGGAGTTGTCGATGGCTGGGGCGCCTGGGCGGTTCGACCACGCCGAGCCGTTCCACCAGTGACGGATCCACAACATCGAGGAACGGCGTGCGGGCGGGCGTCGTTTCGGCGCCGAACCGCTGCCGGCGCGCCGCGTGCGAGAGGAACAGCCGGTCACGGGCCCTGGTCATGCCGACGAAGAACAGCCGCCGCTCCTCGGCGACGGCCTCCGGGTCGGGCGCCGTGCCGGGGAACCGCAGCGGCAGCAGCCCGTCCTCGCAGCCGACGAGGAAAACGACCGGCCATTCCAGACCTTTCGCCGCGTGCAGCGTCAACAAGGTGACTGCCTGCGCGCGCGGGTCGAGCGCGTCGGTCTCCGCGCCCGTCGCGAGCGCCTGCAGGAACGCGTCCAGGTCCTCGCCGCATCGCTGCGCGAGCGGCATGAGCAGGTCGACCGCGCCATAGACGTCGGCCGCCGGCAGGTCCGCGCGGGGTTGATCCTCAAACAACCGGGGGGTACGGGTGGCCAGGGCGCGACCGACGGCGCGGACCCGCTCGGTCAGTTCCCGGGGCCCGTCTGTCAGGTATCTGAGTTCCCGTGCGATCTCCGCCACGGCGCGGCGGTCGGCGAGCCGGTCGTGCGAGCGCTTCTGCACCGGGACGCCGGCCCGGGTCAGCGCCTCGATCACGGGCGCGGCCTGCGCGTCCGTGCGGTAGAGCACCGCGATGTCGGCGAACGTCACCGTGCCCGTCGCGGCGCGCGAGTCGACCCGGCCGGCGTCGAACGAGCGGTGCGACACGCCGCCGACCAGCCCGTCCACGGTCCGGGCGAGCCACTCGGCCTCGGCCGCCGGGGTGCCCGCGGCGTGCAGGCCGAGCTGCGGCGCGTCCGGGTCGAGCCGGGCCGGGTCGAGGCGCCGGCCGCGCACCAGCGACGTCGGCGCGATCGCCTGCACGGCGGCGGCCAGGATCGGCGCCGACGACCGGTAGTTGCGGGCGAGCCGCACGAGTCGCGCGTCCTTGAAGTCCTGCGAGAAGCGCAGGAAGTAACCCACGTCGGCGCCGCGGAACGAGTAGATGGCCTGGTCGGGGTCGCCGATCGCGCAGATGTTGCCGTCCGCCGGCACCAGCAGCCGCAGCAGCTCGTACTGCGTGGCGTCGACGTCCTGGTACTCGTCGACGAACACCCAGCGCCACTTCGCCTGGTAGCGGTCGACCAGGTCGGGGTCGTCGCGCAGCAGGGCCACCGGCACGGAGACCAGCTCGTCCAGGTCCACCAGGTTCTGGGCGCGCAGGATCTTGCGGTACGCCGCGTCGTCGTCGCCGGCTTCCGCCCGGGCGGCCTCGCGCACCGCGTCGTCGGCGATGCCGAACCCGTCGACCAGGCCGGCGGCGGCCGCCTGCTCGCGCAGGATCTGCAGCCCCAGGGCATGGAAGGTGGCGACCGTGATGTCCTCGGCCGTGTCGCCCAGCAGGCCTTCGAGGCGCTCGCGCATCTCCTCGGCGGCCCGCCGGGTGAACGTGATCGCCAGGCAGTGCCTCGGGTCGACGTTCAGCTCCGCGCACAGGTACGCGATGCGGTGGGTCAGTGTGCGGGTCTTGCCCGTGCCCGGGCCGGCGACGACGAGCAGCGGGCCGCCGGGCGCGGACGCGGCCACGCGCTGCAGCGCGTCGAGCCGGTCGAGCAGGCCGGTGCCGACCTCCTCCATGCCGGCGAGGACCGGCTCGAACACCTTGTGCGGCGACTCCTGCGGCGGCGCGGTCGGCGGGGCGGTGCCCGGGCGGGCCGCCTGTCCGGCCCGCGCG
>NZ_BAAALT010000091.1:0-6324 GCF_039528515.1 Luedemannella flava | reverse complement strand
GGTCGACTCGCTGCCGAACCTGGTGACGAACACCAACCTGACCGCCTGCGCCACGATGAAGTCCAACGGCGGCTACGTCGACGGCATCGCCTACGCGCTGAACAAGCTCGGCGCGTACAGCAACGTCTACAACTACGTCGACGCGGCGCACCACGGCTGGATCGGCTGGGACACCAACGCCGGTCCGACGGCCGACCTGATGTACTCCACCGCCGTGAAGTCCGGCTCCGTGAACAACGTCGCCGGCTTCATCACCAACACGGCCAACTACTCCGCGCTGACCGAGCCGTACGTGAAGATCACCGACACGGTGAACGGCACGTCGGTCCGCCAGGCGAAGTGGATCGACTGGAACCAGTATGTCGACGAGCTGACCTTCGCGCAGGCCTTCCGCAACACGCTGGTCAGCAAGGGCTTCCCGTCGAGCATCGGTATGATCATCGACACCAGCCGTAACGGTTGGGGTGGCTCGGCCCGTCCGACGGGCCCCGGTCCTACCACGTCGGTGGACGCCTACGTCAACGGTGGTCGTATCGACCGGCGTATCCACGCGGGCAACTGGTGCAACCAGTCGGGTGCGGGTCTCGGTGAGCGGCCGACCGCCGCGCCGGCCTCCGGTATCGACGCCTACGTGTGGATCAAGCCGCCGGGCGAGTCCGACGGGTCCTCGTCGCTGATCCCGAACAACGACAACAAGGGCTTCGACCGGATGTGCGACCCGACCTACACCGGTAACGAGCGCAACGGCAACAGCATGACCGGCGCCCTGCCCAACGCCCCGATCTCGGGTTCGTGGTTCTCGGCCCAGTTCCGTGAGCTCATGGCCAACGCCTACCCGCCGCTCGACGGCACGGTGCCGACCAGCAGCGTGCCGACCAGCCGGCCGCCGGTGACCACCGCCGGGCCGACCACCGCTGGTCCGACGACGGCTGGTCCGACGACGGCTGGTCCGACGACGGCCGGGCCGACCACGGCCGGGCCGACCACGCGGGGACCGGTGACCAGCCGTCCGCCGGTCACGTCCGGTCCGCCGCCGTCCGGGACCTGCTCGGCGACCTACAGGGTGATCAACGCCTGGCCGGGCGGTTTCCAGGGTGAGGTCACCGTGAAGGCCGGCTCGTCGCCCATCACGAGCTGGCGGGCGACCTGGACGCTGCCCAGCGGCCAGAGCATCACCCAGCTGTGGAGCGGTCAGCTGAGCACGAGCGGCTCGAACGTGACAGTGACGAACGCGTCCTGGAACGGTTCGATCGCGGCCAACGGCACCACCACGTTCGGATTCCTCGGCACCGGCGGCGACGCCACCGCCGTGCCAACGGTGAACTGCGCATAGCTCACCCGGATCCGCACCTTCGCCGTCAGTCGGGTCAGCGGGTGCGCTCCTCGTGGCGGACGCCGGTGGTCGACCTGAGTGTGCTGAAAAGGTCGCGGACTCCGGTCAGGCGCTCGTTCCAGGCCGGTTCGAGAAGGGCCAGACAGGTGACGACGGCCCACGCGACGCAGAACGCGACCACCGCGCCGCCGACGACACCGTCAAGGTGGATGCCGAGTTGGCGTGCCACGTACACGCCGAGCAGCGGCACGGCGGCGACCACGAGGGAGCGCGCGACGTGTGCCAGGCGCCGGAAGCGCTGCGGCACACTCTCGGCCAACGGCGGATCCGCCGGCAGTTCGTCGTACCGGCCGGTGACCAGTGCGGCGGCGCTGGCGGCGAGCTTGCCGCGCAGCACGAGGTGGGTGTCCTGGCGGGGCAGGGCCACCCACACGCTCAGGGCGTCGATGCTCCGGCCGGCAACGCGGCACCGGTCGGCGAACGTCTGCCGCGCCGGGCCGTTGCCCAGCGGAATGGTACGCGGCAGGCCACGCTCGACCGCTCGACTGGCACGCTGTAGCCGGCGGATCGCGATGATCTTCGTGTCCGGGTCGGCCAGGGACAGCTCGCCGCGCAGCATGGTGAAGACGTAGATCAGGTCGGTCTGGGCAGCGAGCTGCGGGTCGGCCAGCCAGATCCGCTGTGACCACCAGTTCATCACGCGCGGCGCTACGGCGTCCGCGAGCACGATCGGGAACAGCACGGTGCCGGCGAACAGCAGTCCCAGCGGCATCGTGCCCACGACGTGGTCGGCCAGGGCCGGCCAGCCGCCCTGGGTGTCGTTGATCAGGAATTCCCCGTATGCCCGCGCCTGCTCCCAGCCATCCCAGGACCACGCGTACCCGGAGCCGAGGCAGGCGCCGATCCCTCCGCAGGCGACGATGAACCGCACCTTCTCCGAAGCCGAGAAGGTCGTCACGAGCCGGTCCGCCAGGGCCAGTGCGCCACGTACGGCCAGGGCCCATGCCATCGGCAGCATGCCCGCGGCGAGGAGGGCCGTATCCGGGCTCCACAACTCCTGGGTCGTTCCAACCAGCAGGCTCAGCACCTGCATCACCAGCGCGGCGAGGATCAGGAACGTCCCGATGGTGGCCGTCAGCCGACGGAACCGCACGGGAACGGCGAACCCGCCGGCCAGGCAGACGATCCCCGCCGCGGTGATCGCCACCGTGGCGATGTCGTAACTGCCGTGGGGGACGGTCCAGTCCAGCGGGTGGCGCTGCCACCGCACCGTGCACCATCGCGCCGCGCCGATCGCCACCGGCACGATGAGGGCGAGCACGGTCAGAAACCGCAACAGGGCGAAGGCGGCACCGATGCGGATCCGCGCCCGCGCGATCCGTATGCCGCATCGGGACGACCTGCGCAACGATCGGGTGAGCAGGCGGGCGAACGCCGGGTTGCCCTTCGCCGCGTGGGTGTCGGGCAGCGCCTTCATGATGGCGGCCCGAACCCGGGGGATGGCCCGCAGGTCATTCGCATGCCGGGTGAGGAGGCGGTGGTGCAGTTCGCGTCGCCGGAGGCCGAGGTCGTCGCGGACGTTCCCGACAATGCGTACCCACGGCACGACGGCAGCCCGCCACACGAGGAGCACCATGTGGTACCGCCACCACAGTGGGTTGCGGAAGCCGTCCTTTGTGTGCTCCTCGACGAGGGCGGCGAGCCGGTCGTCTGGTTCCGCGGTTCCGCTATCCGGTTCGGCGGCGAGTGTCACCGGACCAGGGTAGTGGCGGATCGGAACGGGACGGCGCGGTTGACGTCGTTGCGACCCGCGGTGTGGTGGAGTGACCTGGTAGCCCGCACCGACATATGGCGAAGGTACAGATATGCGGACTGGTCCGAAAACCGCGGTGTCGTCGCTGGCGGGCATGGTCTGCCTGGGGCTGCTGCTCTTCGTCCCGGCAGGGACGTTCGACTACTGGCAGGCATGGGTCTTTATCGGCACCGTCACCGTTGTGACGGCGGGCCCGAGTGTCTACCTGGTGGTCAGGGACCCCGCCGCGATCGAGCGGCGGATGAAGGTCGGGCAGGAGACGCGGCCGGTGCAGCGGGTGCTCGTCTTCGCGTTCCTTGTGCTCATGCCGGCGCTGCTGGTGTTCTGCGCACTCGATCACCGTTTCGGCTGGTCCTCGGTCCCGACCGTGCTGGTGCTGATCGCGGACGCGGTGGTGGCGGCCGGCTTGGTGATCACGATGGTCGTCGTCCTGCAGAACCGCTTCGCGGCTGCCAACATCGCGGTGTACGCGGGACAGAAGCTCGTCTCCACCGGCCTGTATGGAATCATCCGGCACCCGATGTATGCCGGGGCGCTGATCATGACTATCGGCATCCCGGTCGCCCTCGACTCCTGGTGGGGGCTGGTCGCCGTTGTTCCGGCCACCGTGATTCTGGTCCTGCGCATCCTCGACGAGGAGAAGGCGCTCGGGCAGGACCTGGACGGCTACCGCGAGTACGTGCGCGAGACGCGCTTCCGACTGGTGCCCTACGTCTGGTAGCGGTTGCGGTTCGGGTCGCTGTGGCAGAATGCGGCGATGGCGCCGGAAGCCGCACGGCCGCCGCTGCGGATGATGGCCGCCGCGCTCGTTCTCATCGCGGCCGTGGCCGGGTGCTCGGCCGGTGACCCACCCCGGGTCGTCCCGACCGGGTCGGCCGGGTCATCGGGTCCGCCGGTGAGCGCACCGGCGACGCCCGACGTGCCGCCGGACCCCTACGCCGCGGGTCTGTCCCGCCCGGTCGCCGACAAGCTCTACCCGGGCTACGGCAACGCCTCGCTCGACGTGCTGCACTACGGACTGGACCTGGCCTGGGCGCCCGGGTCGCGGACCCTCACCGGCACCGCCACCATCACGCTCCGCGCGGTCACGGCGGTGCCCCGGATCTCGTTGGACTTCTCCCGCGCGTACGCGCTGGACCAGGTCAGTGTGGATGGTGCGCGCGTCGGCGCGAAGCGCAGCGGTCACAAGCTCGTGCTCGCCAGGGCCCTGCCCGCCGGGGCGCGGGCGACGCTGGTCGTTGGCTATCACGGCAGCCCGCGGCCCGAGTCGATGCCCGGCTGGAGCGGATGGACCGGCAACGGCATGGGCCTGCGCGCCATGGGCAACGGTGAGGCGTGGTCGATCCAGCAGCCGGTCGGCGCGTTCACCTGGTATCCCGTCAACGACCACCCGTCCGACGAGGCGCTCTACGACATCGCCGTCACCGTGCCGAAGGGCTGGACCGGCATCGCCACCGGCCAGTTGGTGGGGTCGGAGCCGCGCGGGTCGCGGACCACATGGCGCTGGCGGGCCACCGATCCCGCCGCCAGCTACGCCACGACTCTGGTGATCGGGCGGTACGAGAAGCTCACCGCCGCCGGCCCGGGCGGCGTGCCGGTCACGGTGTGGCTGCGCGCCGGCGCCGACAACGGCCAGCGGCAGCTCGTCAAGCGGCTGCCAAAGGTGCTGCGGTGGCTCGCCGACCGGTTCGGGCCCTACCCCTTCCCGTCCGCCGGCGTGGTCGTGGTCGACAGCGGCTCGGCCATGGAGACCCAGCAGATGATCACTATCGGAAGCCGGTCGAGTGGCGGCGAGTCGCTGCTGCTGCACGAGGTGAGCCACGAGTGGTTCGGCAACGCGGTCACGCCCCGGGACTGGGCGGCGATCTGGCTCAGTGAGGGCATCGCCACCTGGATCCAGGGCGAGTGGGCCATCGACCAGGGCGGGGCCAGCCGGCGAGGGGTGGTGAGCGGCTGGCGGGCCGAGGACCGGGCGGCGCGCACCACGGCGGGACCACCCGGCCGGCCGCGCGCGGGACACTTCGGCGCCCGCAACGTTTACGCCAGCCCCGCCTTGATGCTGCACGAGATCCGGTCCACCATCGGCGCGACGGCGTTTGAGCGGCTGCTGCGGGACTGGGTGCAGACGCAGCGCAACCAGTCGGTGGACCGGGAGACCTTCGTCCGGTTCGTCAACGCGCACACCGGCCGGGACCTGAGCGCGTTGATTAACACGTGGCTGGACGCGGCGTCGACGCCCGCCGCCTGAGCGGGTCTGGAAGTTCCGGGCGGTAGCCCGACATTTTCGAGGACTCCGCGGTGACTGGCCAAAGAACACAAATTCGCGTGGAGAAGCGGTTCCCCCAGCGCACCGGATCGGGGGAACTTTCGGAAACCGAAACTTACACGGCGCGCGAACGGCGGGCCGGATGCGGTTCGCCGGGGTCGCGGCCGCGCCGCACCGGGGACTTTCGACGCGTTGACGTGGCCTCCCCGCCCGCATAACGATCGGGCCTCCGGACCGAAGACATTCGCGGGAGCCGATGCGGCCCGGGTATCCGAGGGGCGCGGCCGCCGGGCACAGCCGCGAACCCTCGTCATCCGTCCGATTCTTGGAGGACACCTATGCGACTGAGTCGCAGGTGGTCCCGGGTGGCGCTGACCGTCACGGTCGTCGCCGCCGCAGGAACCGCCGTCGCCACCACCATCTCCGCCAACGCCGCCGCCGGCTGCCAGGTCACCTACACGGTGAGCAGTCAGTGGCCGGGCGGGTTCGGTGCCAATGTGAGCGTTAACAACCTGGGTGACCCGATCACCAGTTGGAGCCTCACCTGGTCGTTCGCCGCCGGGCAGACGATCACCCAGCTGTGGAACGGGACCCACACCCAGTCGGGGTCGCAGGTCACGGTCACGAACGCCAGCTACAACGGCAGCATCCCGACGGGCGGCAGCCAGTCGTTCGGGTTCAACGGCGCGTTCTCGAGCTCGAACCCGGCGCCGACCAGCTTCGCTCTCAACGGGGTCGCCTGCACCGGCGGCGTCACCAACCCGACCTCGGCCGCCCCGGTGACGACGCGGCCGCCGGTGACGTCCGCGGCACCGACCACCAGGCCGCCGGTCACGAGCCGTCCGCCGGTGACCTCGTCGGGGCCGACGGCCTCGTGTTCGTTGCCGTCGTCGTACCGGTGGTCGTCGACGG